>CAZGDC010000016.1:7812-10797 GCA_964524405.1 uncultured Roseivirgaceae bacterium | reverse complement strand
CTGGAGGGTCTGGTTTTAGGTATATGACAGTCGATGCATTAGGTGCTACTTACGAGCTTCAAAGTGATTTACTTTACTTTCTTGCACCCAATAACCAGTCCATATTAACTATTATTAATGGAAGGTTAGATTTGAATGGCAATGAAATGACGCTTTCGCCCGCAAGATTTTTTAATATTGATATTGTAGGAGGCGTACTTGAAGTAGATGCTGGAGCCTCTTTAAAGCTTAATCGCGATTCAAGGATAAGAAACTATGGAGGTACTTTTAGAATTGTAGGAACCGCAGCAAATCCCGCTGTACTAAACTCGGTTGATCCTGATGTTGGCGATTATTTTGGATATGATCAAACAGGTGGTATAATTGAAGCACAATTTTACTCCATTAGCAATACCACTGGTAATGGATTTAATATTACGGGAGGTACAATTGATGGTAACGATAATTTTTCAAACGGGGTATTTAGCAATGGAGGTGGCAATGCTTATTTAACATTAGATATTCCATTTAATAGAACCTTACCCAATGTTATATTTAATCCAGGACCTACGTTTAATGTAGCGGCTCCTAATAATCATGCAGGGGTATTAGCCGTTATCCTTGAAGATGCATTAGGAGGGTTGGCAGGAGAAGCCAACGATAGTGATGCATTTGACCAAATTACATGGGGCTTTAGTGGTACGGGTATTTTTTGGGACGGTGGAGGTGATGCCGTAAGTTGGAATGACGGTAACAATTGGAATACGGATGTAGTGCCAATTTTAACGGATGTTGTATTCTTAGATCACTCTACCGTTGTAGGTGCCTATGCGGTTGCTATATCAGGGCTTGATGCTGTTGGTCTAAAACTTATTTTGGATGCGGGTGGTGCCAACGATATTTCGTTAACCGTAAATAATGGAGAAACCTTAGATATTGAAGAACTATTAACTATTATAGATGGCTCTTTAATACAAGAAAATACAAGTACGATAAGGTTGGCAGGCGCATTTTCAAACTCTGGCACTTATACGGCAAATTCGAATACGTTTATTTTAGATGGTGTTTCTGGAATTCACACCTTTAACACCAATACCAATCCATTTTATAACCTTACAGTTAATGCATCGGGTGCTCAGTATAACCTAGACAATGATATGGTTCTAAGCAATGATTTTAGTATTACCAATGGCATATTTAATGTAGTTGGTAATAATAGAATTACGCTTTTAGGTAATTGGAATACGAGTGGAGGGACATTTTCTCCAGGCACAGGGCAGGTATGGTTAACAGGTGCCGCAGGCACACAAACAATTTTTGGAGGGCTGTTTAACGATTTGCAAGTGTTTTCAGGAGCAGAAAAACAGTTAACATCCAATATGACAATTTTAAACGATTTTATACTTGATGCAAGCTTTTCCAGTGTCTTTGATGGGCAACACTTTATCGTTAAAGTAGGAGGCGATTGGGTTAATAATATTGGGGCAGCTCGTTTTACCCAAACAGGTACTGGAGCTGTAATGTTTGATGGTGATGGCCAACAATTAATTAGAGGGACAAGACAGTCAGGTTTTAATACCGTATTTTTTACGGGATCAAACGTTAAAATACTTCAAAGATCAATTACCGTAAATCAAGATTTTAATATTTTAGCAGGGGTAAACAGGGTTGAAATAAACCCCTCTGTAACCGTTACAGGAACAGCAGGAGGCTCACTTACGCAAACAGGCGGTCGATTTCAAATTGAAGGAACAAATAATTTTCCTGCCGGATTTGGCAACATAAATTTAACAGGTGGAGAAGTGATATATTTTTCCAATAGCAACCAAAATATTTTTGCCACCACTTATTTTGATTTAGGCGTAGCTCGATTTAATGTAGGCAACACCCCCACTAAAACACTGCTAGGCGATATTACCGTTAATGATGACTTGATAATATACCATGGGGAAGTAACACTTGCCGCTAATGATTTTACTATTAATTTGGAAGACGTTCTTTCGCTAGCAACGGGGGGGCAACAAGTAGATTGGGGAACACCAGGCGGAACAGGTACCTTAAATCACTTTGGAGATTGGTGGGGCATTGACCCTGATATAACGGGTTTTAACAACCTGATTTTATCAGGCACAGGCAGTAAACGTATGTCCTCACCACTAACCATCACAGGAGATGTAATAATTGGCGATGGAATTACCCTTGGTATGGAAGGGCACACAATGATAGGCACAGGTACAAAATTATTTACCATGATTGGCACTAGCCGAGTAGTTACGGATAACATACTCGCCTCATTACCCGCTTTTCCTACTGCTTTTGGCACCTATAATTTAGCAGTAACTAGTAGAGTAACGTTAAATGGTGCGGGAAATCAAATTGTTTATACCAGACCAACCTATGGTCGTTTAGATATTTATTCTGACAATAATGTAAGCCTCGATGGCAACCTTGATGTAAATGGCGATTTTTACATGAATAACGAAGCTATATTAAGCGATCAAGGGCATAATATAAATTTTGGGGGAAGGGTGGATATTAGAGACTATACTGCAACTTTTAGTAGTACCACTACATTTGATGGTATAGATCAGGTAATTATAAATGATGATATTACAACCACAGATTTTATAAACTTAAACCATGTGGTATTTGCAGGTTCAGGCGTAAAAACACTAACAAATGGGCAAGACCATTATAGAATTGCAGGAAATTTAACCGTAAATGCGGGGGTTACAGTAAATTTAAGAAGAAATTTTGACTTTTCAGGAGAGAACTTTACCAATAACGGTACATTTAATCACACGACAAATGTTATAAATTTTAATAGAACAGGAATTCAAACCCTTGATTTTGGGGCAGATCATTCCGTACGAACAATACGATTTGAAAATGCAGGAGGAACAAAGTCAATTGTTAATAATGGATTAAATGTGGACGCTGGTCAGTTAGAATTTTTTAGCAACGCCACAGTTGATTTTGGTAACCTAACTCATAATTTAGCTATTA
>CAZGDC010000016.1:0-7712 GCA_964524405.1 uncultured Roseivirgaceae bacterium | reverse complement strand
TTTTTTAGCAACGCCACAGTTGATTTTGGTAACCTAACTCATAATTTAGCTATTACAGGTGTAAATGATGATAATACCGAAACATTAATAACTTCTAATGCCAATGTTATATACGATAGGCTAGGCACCCAAATAATACTAAAAAATAGAACATGGAATAATATAACCTTTGCAGGCACGGGCAATAAGTTAGTTGGAGGAGTGCTTACTGCAAATGATATATTAATTAATAATGGAGTTAGACTTTTTGCCTCTAGCGATTATGGAACGGATATTGGCGGGTTTGTAGTAAGAGGTAATTGGACAAACACAGGTGAATTTTTTGATTACACCTCAACCGTAGCGTTTGAGAGTACCGATGTGATGGCAAAAACCATTGATAATAATGGATTTGAATTTTATAATGTAACGTTTAACCAAGCGGATGTTAATGCAAGAGTTTATACGTTACTATCAAACCTTACAATTCAAGAAGACCTTATAATAGGAAACGGAGCTACGCTAGACGTAAATAATTTTGATCTTACCCTTGGCAATAACGATGCAGGCAGCCCCGATGGCGAACAACATTTAATAGCCGCAGGTGCCACCTTAACCATAAGTCCTGGTTCAAATTTATTGTTTGATGCTACTGACAGTGGAGCAGGTGGAACGAGTGATCCTAACCCAACCTTAATTGTAGATGGCACTTTAAATTTAGTAGGAATAAGCGGAAACTTAGCGAGAATAGATAGAGTAGCTGGAAGTTTTCGGATAGACATCGACATCCAAACAGGAGGAACTATTAATGCACGATTCTACGAAATATCTACTTTGGTGGATGAAGGACTAGATGTGCAGGCAGGAGCAATTATAGGCGCAAGTGGTGCTAGTAATAACTTCTCAGATGGAACTTGGTCGGGAATAAGCACTGCTAACTCTGGCAATCGTTTATACCTAAATATAGAAGCCGATGCTACAGGTATGGCCGATATTAATAACGTAACGTTTAACCATGGAGCATCACCAACCCAAACAATACACTTTAATGTACGAAGATCGGGTGCTGCTACAGGAACAATAACATTTGCAGGCATTATTAATGGTCTATTAGCAGGCGAATTGTATGAAGATGATGGGGCAGGAGGTACCGTAACTCCTGGTCAAATAGTATGGCCTCCACTTTCTTTCACCACTTGGACAGGCGGTGTTAGTAGCGATTGGTCGGTCGTTGGTAACTGGACAGCAGGCGTGCCTACAAGTATTTTAGATGCTGTTATTGGTTTAGAAATTAATAACCCCATAATTGATGTAACCTCCGGAGATGGAGTAGCCAATTCTGTTACAATTACCAATGGCATACTTACATTAAATAGTGGAAACGATTTGAATGTTAATGGCGATTTAATTATAGGGCAAGGAACAGCAAGTGGCATTCTTGCAGTAGGTAATTCCGCCTCTGGCACATTTATTAGCGGAGGACTTACCATCGGTATTAATGGAATTTACATTCCAGGAGATGGCACATTTACATTTAATGCAGCAGGTGGAACCGTTTCTATTACACCTAATAATGCAAGCTTTCATAACGTTTCTTTTACAGGAGCTGCTTCCTATTTAGTTATTGGTGCAACCTTAGATATTAATGGGAATGTGAATATTACAAACGGAACACTCTCTTTTTCTACTAATAATTATACTGCTCATATAGCAGGTGATATGTTAAATACGGGAGGCAATTTTAATACATCTACGGCTGGCACGGTAGTGCTTGATGGGGCAGAGCAAACCATCAATAATGTAAGCTTTAATGGATTAACAGCAGATGGAACCTTAACCAAAACCTTACAAGGTACAGTAAATGTGGCAGACGAACTACTTATAAACGCAACATTAAATGCAGGAACTTCCACTTTAACAATGGATGGAAATGTTACAGTTGCAAGTACTGGAACATTTAATGATGGCAACGGAACGCACTCATTTAATGGGCAAAATTGGACAGGTACAGGTGCTTACATGGGCAACGGAACCATTGTATTTACAAGAACAGGGAATCAATTTATACATGCCAGTAAATTTAATACCCTTGATATGGCAGGAACAGGCAATAAATGGTTAGAAGGTAATACAGATTTAACAGGAAACCTATTGTTAAGAACTTCCATAACTTCTATGCGCTTAGGTACCTCTTTATTTAATAATATAAGTGGTACAGGCACTTTTACCACAGAAGCTAATGTGAATGTGTATGTTTTAGGTACTAATAATTACCCTGAGGGCTTTGCCATCTACGCGCCAGATCCTACTAGTTTAGCACGCTACGAAGGCACTAATAACCAAACCATTAGAGGAGTGCAATACGGAAGACTTTGGTTATTAAACCCCAATACAAAAACGCTAGGAGGAAATATAGATGTGGACGGGGATCTTGATTTTAATACGGCTATACTCGATGTAAGTGCTAGCAATTTTGAAATTAGATTGGCAGCAGAGTGGGATAATAATAATGGAGGATCATTTATTGCACGTAATGGGCAGGTTGTACTCGATGGTGCCGCTACAGGGTTTCAGAATATACGTGCAGGTATTACAGGCATCAAAGATTTTCATGACCTAGTAATTAACAAAGCAAGCGGAAGGGCTAGTTATTTAGCCAATGGTGTTGACGTAACCATATTAAATGATTTAATAGTTCAAAATGGTTCGTTTAGAAACGAGTATGACAATAGAAATTTTAATATTGGAAACAGCATTAATTGTATAGGTGGCACTATTGAATCTGATGGGCGTTATGTAATGACTAAGGCTACTGGTACGGGCTTTATAACGGCTAACGGCTCCACTTTTAGAGATTTAGATATAAATACAGGAGGCACTATTTTGCTGCAAGACAACCTAATTGTTGGCAACCTATTTAATGTTATTGCAGGTACATTTAATGCAAATGGCCATACGGTAGCATTAGGAGATTGGATGGATGTTGCAACCATATCTGGCACGTATATAATGGGAGCAGGAGGGCGATTAGAACTTGGCCGTCTGCTGTCTTTTACCGTTACGCCAACAGGTACTATGGTAGCAGTAGGAACGGGCGGAATGCCAGCCGTTATTACGCGAAGATTATCCCATGATTATAATTTTAATGTACAAGGCACTATTAGTGCAAGGCATTACTTATTTGAGTTTATGAGCACGAGTGGTATTAGAATAGAAAATGGAGCAACCATTGATGAGATAGATAATTTTAGTGATGGAACATTTGCTAATGGAGCCCCTGGAGGTACTTTATTTAACATAGAAAATACACAAGAATTAATTGAGAATCCAGGTAGAATTAATAATGTTGTATTTTCAACGAATCCAGGAGGGGGAGCTTCTAACGTATCTAAGCTAATAGCAGGTGCAGGAATTGTTGAGTTTTATGATGCAGTTGGTGCTTTTAGAGGGGCTAACTTTGAGTCAGATCCAAGTGATTTAATTATTTGGACAGGCACAGAAACATTAACTTGGACCGCAGGAGCAGGCACAACCGATTGGTTTACGGCTGGTAACTGGGAGTCGAGCCTTGGAGGCAATAAAGTGCCTACACCTACCGATATAGTAATTATAGATGATACGCCAGTACTTCAGCCTATTATTAATGTAGATGGTACTGCTGTAGTTAGAGCCGAAGCACGGTCAGTTACCATTAATTTAGGAGCAATACTTACCTTGAGTACATTAGTGGATGATGCTTTTGCTGATATTGACGTATCTGGAGATATGACAATCAATGGTATCTTTATTACTAACAGTGCTCAAGATAGAATTAGAATTCAAGGTGCTTGGACTAGAGGTGGAAGCGGATCTTTTAGTCAGTCCACTAGTAGAGTTGATTTTGCAGCTTCAGGTGGAGTGGATGTAATCAATAATGGCACTTCCCCATTTTATGATATAACTATTCAATCGGGCAGTTTTCAATTGGGTAATAATACAGTTGTAGCAAATAATTTTAGTATTAACATGGGCGCATCTTTTGATGTAGGTGCTAACAGGCGATTAACTATTGGATCCGATTTTAGTAATGCAGGTAGTTTTGATGCCCAGTCAGGGTTGGTTTTATTTAATACGAGTACGGCAGGTACAAGAATAATAGAATCAGGAGGAAGTTCATTTTATAATGTTACCATACAAGGAACCGCAACCGCAACGTATAGTTTGCAAAGCACAACGACTGTACTAAACGACTTTAATGTAATTGGAGGCGATTTTACATTAAATGCAAATACCTTAAATATGGGCGACCCCGCAGGCTCAGATATTTTAACGGTAGGAGGAACATCTACCTTTATAATTGGTGCCAATGGCAGACTCCGTATGGGAGCCAATACCTTTATTCAAGTTAATTCGGGAGCAACCTTGCAAGTAGTAGGCACCAATGCTGCTAATAGAGCAATTATTAATAGCCAAAGTGGTTCGTATTCGTTTGTGGTGGTATCTGGAGGTCAATTAAATGCACAGTTTTATGAAATTAATAACTTAAACGCTACAGGTTTAACCATTCAAAATGGAGGAGTTTTACATGCAACCAATAATTTATCCGATGGCTCATTTGCAGGGGGAGCACCTGGAGGAAGATACTTATTGCTTGAGCATAATTTAGCAGCAGATATTACAATTAGTAATGTGGTATTTAACTCTGGGCCAGCAGTAAATATAAGACGACTAGCAGGCGCAAACAATATCATTTTTAGTGATGCCTCTGGCGTGTTAGCAGGTGCTGCTTTTGAACACGATAGCCCAGCAAATGGTGCCACCGATGGCAGAATCAGATGGGACTTTGTTTCATTAATAACATGGGCAGGTACTACAAGCTCCAATTGGAATGAGGGTTCTAACTGGATAGGTGGCATAGTGCCAACAACAGCTAACGATGTTCTTATACCATCAGGCACACCTAATAGTCCTGTATTAAATACGGGTGCGGGTGCTGCCAAAGATTTAACTGTTCAGGCGGGTGCTATAGCAACATTAGATGGAGGCATTAACCTCGATTTATCAGGAGCTTTTATTAATTCAGGCACATTTACACACACTAGTGGAGAGCTAACTGTAAATGGAAACTGGACTAATGTTGGTACGTATGCTGCCGCAACAGGCGCAAGCGTTTATTTGGCAGCGGCTACAGGTAATATTTTGGTAGAAACAGGAGGTAGCGCATTTTGCAACTTACTAATAGATAGTGATAAAGGGGCAGGAAATGGAAATGCTGTTTTTCAAACGAATGACCCTATTATTGTTAATTGTTCGATGGATGTTATTGATGGTACGTTGCAAATTATGAACTCTACACATGATATTACCATTAACAATACAGTAGGCACTACCTCATTAACCATTAGAGCAACCGCAAGTTTTGTACATGGTGGCAGTACTGTTAATTTGCAAACCACAGGTACAGGTGTTCAATTAGAAGCGATTGGTTCTAGTTTAAATAATGTAGTTACTTCTGGAACAGGATCTGTTTCCTTATTAAACAACTTAACAATAGAAAATAACCTAACATTAGGAGCCAACACAAATGCAGGTTCGTCTATTATAATGTTAGAAGGTAACATTGTAAACACAGGTACATTTACTCCAGTTACTAGTACTGTTAATTTGGTAGGTACTACTACGCAAACAATAACAGCTACAGGAGGTATAAGTTTTAACCACTTAACGGTTAATAATAGTTCTATTCTATTTCCACAAATTGTTTTGAATAATGCGGTAACCGTAACAGGAATACTTGCATTAACAGATGGAATAGTTTCGAGCTCAGTTACAAATTTTGTACACGTAAATGGAGGCATAATTACAGGAGGATCTACAGCGAGCTATGTAGATGGGCCATTACAAATGACAGCCGCTACTGATTTAACCTTTCCAGTAGGAGATGGACTTGTCTATGCGCGTATAGGAGCAGAATCATTAACTGACTCTAATGGGTTTACAGCACAGTATTTTGATATTACAGCTCCCAATCAGGGCAATGTATCACAAACAGGAGGTCCTCTTAGCCATGTAAGTGGTGTTGAATACTGGAATCTTTCAAGAACATCTGGAGCATCGGCTCCTTTGGTAAGGTTGTATTGGGAAGACGGAACACGAAGTGATATTACCGATTTAACAGGAGGTGACTTAGTAGTAGCACATTATACTGCGGGTAATTGGCAAAGCGAAGGACAAGGGGTAATTACAGGAAGTATTGCAACAGGTTCTGTAAGATCTGCAAGTGCATTATCCTCTTTAAGTCCAGTAACTTTTGGGACTGCAACTGGGGCAAATCCACTTCCAGTTGAATTATTAAGCTTTGAAGCTGAAGAATTATCGCAAACAGTTAAATTAACTTGGGAAACCGCAAGCGAACTAAATAATGATTTCTTTACATTATACCGTTCTAAAGATGGAGAAAACTTTGAAGAAATAACAACCATTGCAGGTGCTGGAGATAGTAATAAAAAACTGGCATACTCATTTATAGACGAACGTCCTTTTAATGGTATTTCGTATTACCGATTAGCGCAAACTGATTTTGATGGAACCTATGTTGAAGCAGGAACCGTATTGGTTAAAATGGCTAGTAATTCACAAGCACTAGAATTAATTTCTTATCCTAACCCATTTCAAAACGAAGCTATTAATATTAATGTTGCTGGTTTAAATGACAAAGAGTCGGTAACAATACTAATAGTAGATGCTTTTGGTAGGCAGCAGTTTTTACAAAAGTATTCCGCTAATAGTAGTGGCTACCTAGAGGCAACGGTTAATCAATCTTTAGAATGGAACTCAGGCGTTTATATAGTAAGAGTTTTAACAGAAAAAGGAGCTATTCAAACTAGAGTTATAAAACAATAAAGCAAACAGCTTAATTTATTAAGGGGCATATTCTGAAGGATATGCCCTTTTTTTATTGCTAAGAATTGCATAGGTCGGTTTTTCTTTACCTCAATAGGTTATAATATCCTAAACCTATCTAAAATCTTATACCATTTTAATTTTGAGGTGTCGTAATAATTAGATTGAACTATTTTTTACAATATCGAGGCAAAATAATATAGCATAACTGGTTATGGTATATTATTTTAACGATGAGAGTGTGAAAAAGAATCAATCTAATGCGGCATCTCAATGTTAATATGGTATTATAATGTGGGCTTTAAACTTTACAGCCGTGACAAAAGTTACCACTTTAGAATTATTTATAGTTGAGTTTTGTGGTATATTTAGTCACAAAACGTATAAACATTAGATTATGAAAGCAAATATGGGATCAGCAGACAGAATTATTAGAACAATTTTAGCTGTAGTAATGGGAGTTCTTTATTTCGAAGGAATTGTAACGGGTATATTAGGTATTGTTTTAGTAGTAGCAGCAGTAATTTTTGCAGCTACTAGTTTAATTAGCTTTTGCCCTTTATATCCAATTTTTGGTTTAAGTACTAAAAAGGAAGAGTAATAACTATTAATTGAACTCAAGCTAACACCACTAGGTTAGCAGTTATTACCATTGCGAATGGCAATAGTAGTACAATAAAAAAGCCACTCATTTGAGTGGCTTTTTTATTGTACTACTATCCGCAAAGAAAACCTATTACGGGTTTTAATCCTAAGCCTCAATCTGATTATTACGACATCTCAAAATTAAAATGGCATTAATTCTACTAACAAGGCAACCCTTTAAACAATTTAATTGTATTGGTAGTAGA
>CAZGDC010000015.1:0-26884 GCA_964524405.1 uncultured Roseivirgaceae bacterium | reverse complement strand
TGATAAAGATAAATAGGGTTGAGTTTTACTTACCATAGTAAATAATATAAATAATATAAAATAACCTCTTTTTATGGCGTTTAAGCAATTAAACCCTCTGAGAAACTTCATGTTTCCTTTGTATAACTTTGTGAAACAACTATTGCACAGAGAATCCACAAAGAATCTACAAAGAAAAAATATTTGCCAAAATGCTATTATAATTATAATTAAAAATCAAAGATAAATAGTACGTAATTAAAATTTATTATAATCTCTATTAATGTACATACAATTAAAGCAATCAATTATTTTTACATGCTAAATGCGGATATATAATTTAATATTTTTTTTAATCACTTGTTTTTCTTTAACGGTAAAGGGGCAAGTGAACGCCCCCAAGTATGCCAATGAGTTTTTATCCATTGGAGTAGGCGCACGTGCAGCGGCAATGGGTAATGCACAAGTGGCTATTGTTGGCGATGTAACAGCGGGCTATTGGAACCCCGCAGGTTTATTAAATCAAACCAATGATTATAATGGGATGTTGCAGCATGCCGAATATTTTTCAGGCATAGCCCAATACGATTATGCTGCCTTTAGTATGGTGTTAGATTCAATTAGTGCCTTAAGTTTTTCGATTATTCGGTTTGGGATAGACGATATACCAGATACACGCTTTTTATACGATGCGAGTGGTGCTTTAAACTATGATAATATTCGCTTTTTCTCTGCTGCCGATTATGGGTTTTTTACTTCGTATGCCCGAAAATTGCCTGTGTTGGGCGGGCTTAAAGTAGGCGGTACCTTTAAAGTGATTCACCGAAAAGCAGGTCAGTTTGCTACTGGGTGGGGTTTTGGGCTAGATGTTGGTGTGCAGCACGAATTTAATAAATGGCAATTTGGTGCCATGCTTCGAGATATTACCGGAACATTTACCGCATGGTCTCATAACACCGACTCCGTTATAACCACATACACACAAACAGGCAATATAATTCCTTCTACTACCTTAGAAGTTGCGCTGCCAAGGTTAATACTAGGTGTTGGTAGGCAATTTAATGTTAAAAAAATTGGAATACTACCCACTTTTGATTTGGTTATTACCTTTGACGGAAAGCGGAACACACTGGTTAAGTCATCTTTAGCATCGCTAGATCCATCTTTAGGGTTAGAAATAAGTTATGCTTCCATTGCTTTTTTAAGAGTAGGTGTTAAAAATTATCAAGAGTTAAAGAATTTTGATAGCTCTACTTATGCAGTAATAGAACCAACATTTGGGTTGGGCTTTAATTACCAAGCACTTACGCTAGATTATGCACTAACTTCGGCAGGCGTGCAAACAGAATCGTTATACACTCATGTTTTTTCATTAATGGTTAACTTAGATAAAAAGGATGAATAAATTAATTTTTATAGCATTATTAATCTGCAGTGTTTTAACTGGTTTTACACAACCCTATGGCAACGAATGGGTCGATTTTAATAAAGAATACTACAAAATTAAAATTGGATCTGAGGGGATGTATCGATTAACCTATGCCAATTTAGCAACCGTTGGCTTTCCAGTAGATGAAGATAATAGACGTATTCAATTATTTAATAGAGGTAAAGAATTGGCCGTTTTTATTAGAGATGTAAATGGCGATAATATTTTTAATGCATCTGATTACGTAGAGTTTTATGGCCAAGCTAATGATGGCACTTTAGATGCAGAATTATATCAGCCAACATCCAGTCAGCCTCATAATTATTATAATTTATATTCCGATACCACCGCCTATTATATAACAAGTAATATTGTTGATGTAGGAATAAGGATGAGTCTTTCTAATGAATTTGTAGGAGGGGCAAACGACACGTATCATTTAGCAAATAATCTAAATTTATTTACCACTGAATATTCACTTGGGCTTACTCAAGTATCTTATAATAGCTTAACAACTTTTGGTGTGGGAGAAGGGTTTACTGGAGCTAGAATTACCGAAGTATCTAACCCAACTAGAGATTTTTTAATTGCCAATATAGAGCATACTGTTACAACCGCTGCGCCTCCTATTTTAAAAATACTTTTAGTAGGTCGTAACGATCAAACGCATAATATAACCATAGAAATTGGCCCTTCCTTAACTGCGCTATCTACCTTGGGTACGTATGAGTTTAACCAATTTGATAATTTACTTGTGGAGGAGAATATTAATTGGTCAGATTTATCAGCCAGTGGAGAGTTAGCGATTCGGGTTACCGTTAATAGTAATGGGAGTCCTAATTCAAATATTTCGGTGTCATATATTAATGTAGAGCATAGTCAGGATTTTGATATGGGTGCAGCGCCAAGTAAAAAATATAAGTTAAGGATAAAAGCCTCTGGAGGGAATAATATACGCATTTTAAATGTGCCAACCAATGCCAATGTGTATGATATTAGCAATCCTTTAGAAGTAAAAATTGTAAATGATGCAGAAATAAATGCTACTATTATTCAATGCAGTTTTTTTGATGCAACCGTGGAGCGTTCCCTTTGGGTTAATGAAACATTAGTTATAGAGCCTGATATAGAGCCTGTTAAATTTAGAAATATGGATCTTACGGCTAATTATATAATGATAAGCCACTCCTCACTTATGCAAGCAGCAGGTGGTTTTTCTGATGCCGTAAGAGCCTATGCAGGATATAGAACCTCTGCTTCAGGTGGCGGTTTCGATACGTTGGTGGTGGATATACAGCAGTTGTATAATCAGTTTAGTTATGGCGAAATAACCCCTTTGGCCATTTATCATTTCATGAAATACTTGGTTGAAAACGGCAATCCTCAAAACTTATTTTTAGTAGGCAAGGCCTTAGCTGTTAGCCATCAATTTTATAGGCTACCCAAATCGAACTTTACTTATTTCGATTTGGTGCCAACGGCTGGGCAGCCTGGTGCGGATATTCCGTTTACTGCTGGGTTAGCAGGAACTTCGTACGAAGGAGCGGTTCCTACAGGAAGGTTAGGAGCTAGTAAACCAATCGAGATCATTAACTATCTTAACAAAGTAATAGAGCAAGAAGCTAATCCATATAATGAGTTGTGGCGCAAGAATTTGTTAAATTTAAGTGGTGGTAATAATGAAGCTGAATTAACTTCATTTCGCGGTTATGTTGATGGTTATGCCAATATCTCAAAGGGTTTTTATTTAGGAGGAGAAACGGCCACACAATCTAAAACCACCTCAGCACCTGTAGAATTTATAAATGTGAGTAATGTTGTAAACGCTGGCCTTAACCAAATTACGTTTTTTGGTCATTCTGCTCCTAATGTAACCGATATTGATATTGGTTTTGTTTCAGATCCTGCCAATGGCTATAATAACAAAGGAAGATACCCTTTGGTACTAATGAATGGCTGTAATGCAGGCAATATTTATAATGACGATTATATTTTTGGGGAGGATTGGATTTTAACACCAAACTTGGGTGCCACAGCAGTAATTGCACATACCTCCTTTGGGTTTAGTACATTGCTTAATTCATGGAGCAATTTGTTTTTTAGCATAGGTTATGCCGATATTAATTATATGGATAAATCCATTGGTATTATTACTAAAGAAGTAGGAAAGCAAATGGCTGCCATATCAACAAACCCATTTTACATTACTCAAATACAACAAATGGCTTTGCATGGCGATCCTGCCATAAAATTATTTGGCACGCAATTGCCAGACTATGAAATAGATAATAGTAATGTACAACCCATTGAGCTAACCAATCAAGGAATAACAGCAGAGGCCGACTCCTTCGCTTTGGAGTTAGGCATTCGCAATTTTGCAGCTTATTTGAATGATTCCTTAGAGGTATTTGTACGAAGAACATTGCAAAACGGAACGGTTATAGACTACGATACACTAACATTTAAACCCATTAGGTATATTGATACACTTACCTTTATAATAGATAATAACTATGAAGGAAATTTTGGCACTAATTCTTTTGAAATTGTACTTGATCCTGCCAATAAGTTACAAGAGTTAGATGAGTTTAATAACCGTATATTTTTTAATTATTTTATCCCTATTTCTGGTACAGTCAATCTTTCGCCTCCCAATTATTCGATCAGCACTAGTATGCCTTTCGATTTCTTGGCTCAAATCTCTAGCCAACCTTCGGAATCGCGTGGGGTAATTTTTGAGATAGATACAATTAATTCGGCTACAAGTCAAAGCCCTGTTTATACAACCAATACATCATCAAGTAATTTAATAGCCTCTATAACCGATGTTACGTTGGTTCCTGATTTGGCAGTAAACGATTCTTTACCTTATTATTGGAAAACAAGGTACACAGAATTAAAACCAGGAGAATCGAGCGATAAAACCAATGCTACTTTTACATATATAAAAAATGGGGATGAAGGTTGGGGTCAGCTGGCTTATCATCAAATGAAGCAAAATGGATTAGTAGGGTTAAGCCAAAACGAAGGTAATAGACGTATTGAATTTGAAGAGCTGCCATTAGATTTTGAGGTTAAAACATTTGGCGTTAATAACCCATTTTTAACATTTAGAGAGGTAGAGTTATTAATTGATGGGCAAAGCTTTATTTTGGGTACAAGTTTTCAGAGCTGTAGCAATAATAGGCTTGCCATTGTCGCATTTAATAATGCCAATGGAGCACCCTATGCTCCTATATTTGGTGGGCAGGTAGATGGTTGGACTTGTGGGCGTTCTCCTCAAATTATAAATAGTGTAAACGAAGGGTCGGGCAGCGGTAAAACCTTAGATGAGGTACTTGATGCCATTGGAAACAATGATTTTGTATTAGTTTTTACCATTGGCGCTTTCGATTTTAATGCCGTTACCTCTTCTGCGTTATCAAAACTAGAAGCACTTGGTGCAGATGCTGCTATACTTATTTCTAAAACACCCAACGAGCCTTACATTATGTTTGGGCAACAAGGCAGTGGTGCAGGCAATAGTATTGCCGAACTCGTTGCCGATCCTGCAATTTTTACGCCCACAGATGAGCAAATAATTACGTACCAAGGGCAAGCAATTGGTGTTAAAGGGGTTGGTGCAATGCAAAGTGTATTAATTGGCCCTGCAGTTTCGTGGGATAAACTAATTATTGAAACCGAGAGCTTATCATCAAATGATAACATAAGTGTAGATATTATCGGTAAAAATTTTGAAGGGAATGAAACCACTCTATCAACCGATATTCAAATGAAAGAAACATCCTTGTCTGGGATAAACCCAAGCACTTATCCCTACATTTATTTGCGATATAATGCGGTAGATTCAGTTGATAAAACAGCTCCTCAACTTAAAAAATGGATTGTAAATTACGAGCTGCCACCCGAAGGTGTACTTGCTTTTGTTGGTAACGATGCGGATAATAATTTGCAAGTTGAGCTCCAAGAAGGAGACTCCCTATATTCGGAATTTTTGTTTATAAACATTACCAACAAAGCATTTAGCGGTCAAATTCCAGTAGAATACACCATTTTTAATGCCACTCAACGTAGGTCTATTTCCAATACGTTTTTAATTGATTCGCCAGCACCCCATGATACGGTAAGGTTTAAAGTGCCAATAGGCACTAAAGGTCTTATTGGTGTAAATAATTTAAGTGTATTTGTAAATAATTTTGCCGTAGCAGAACAAATTTATGTTAATAATAATATATCACTTGCCAATTATGTTACCGTAGTAAAAGATGAGACTAATCCGTTGATTGACATCTCTTTTGATGGGAGATATATTTTTGATGGTGAAATAATATCCGCTAACCCTAACATACAAATTAAAATTTTAGATCAAAATCCATTATTAATAAAAACAGATACAGCAGGCATCAATATTTTTATTACACCTCCTTGCGAAGGGTGTGGAAAAGCTAGGGTTTCATTAGCTGGAAATGAAATTGACTATACCATTGCAACTAAAGACAACCCATTTGAAATAAACTACTTACCTAAACAGCTTGAAAATGGCATATATGAATTAAGCGTACAAGTAGAAGATGCAAGTGGTAATTTGGCAGGAATAGAACCCTACATTATTACTTTTGAAGTAATAAATGAAGCCACAGTTACCAATTTTTACCCGTACCCAAATCCGTTTTCAACAAGTGTTCGTTTTGTGTTTACGTTAACAGGTTCGGAGATACCAGATGGAATTATGATTCGAATTTTAACGGTAACCGGCAGGGTGGTAAGAACCATTACCCAAGATGAAATAGGTCCCATTAGAATTGGCAATAACCAAACAGAATATGCTTGGGATGGCAGAGATGAATTTGGGGATCAGTTGGCTAATGGGGTGTATTTGTATAAAGTAACCTTAGAAATAAATGGAGAAAAAGTAGATTTAAGGTCTTCAGCAGGCGATAGAGCATTTAAAAACGGATATGGAAAAATGTATCTTTTAAGATAGAATGTACCTATTCAGCCAAGAGTCATTTCGGCTAAAAAAGCGCTTTTTTCGCTAAACTTTAGCTTTTTTTAGTACCATAGCGGTGCTATGCTACTAAAAAGGAGCTTCATTTATCAAAAAAACTATCTGTTTTTATCTCGAAAGCACCTCGGGTGAATAGGTACGATAGAATTATTATTGTATGAACGACTTCAACAATTTTAGATACTAAATGATTAACTGCCACTTAAAATGGCGTTATACTTTGTTGTGTTAGAAAGAATTTGAATGGCTTTTTTTATCTCTTTATCATCAGCTAAGGTAGTTTCTATGCCTCCTTCTTGGTTATAATATCTCAAGGCGATTTCAGCCTCTAACACTTTTTTTAATAACGTAATTTCTGCCGCCAATTGATGCTGGATAGGCTTGCTTATATCTACTTTTATACGTTCTAAGGTACTGCTAAAAACGGGCAAAATAGTGCCTGTACTTGAATAAATACTTTCTAAATTGAGCATATCTTTCGATAATTGATTATCAAATTCAAAATCCTTTTTTACTACCCAGTCAATAAATTCATTAAACTGGCTATCAGATAGTTCGAATTGCTGCGGGGGCGCAATTGATTCATTCTTTAATTTAAACGCATTCGCATATAAATAAATTTCACCGTCTTGTATCAGTTTAATAACTATAGCTGGCCATTTATCATTTACCATTAACACATCAGGGTCAACTCCACCTCCACCATACACCGTTCTCCCCCCCATAGTTTGATAGGTCGTTTTTAAAGAATCTGCAATTTTAGCAATACTGCCATCTTCGTTTCGGTGGGTATAATCTAAGGCTTGAATACAGCGCCCACTTGGGGTGTAATATTTGGCTATGGTAACTTTTAATTGCGAATTATAGGTAAGCGGTCTTACATTTTGCACCAAGCCTTTACCATACGATTTCTGTCCTAAAATAACAGCTCTGTCATAATCTTGCAAAGTGCCAGCTACTATTTCAGAAGCGGATGCACTTGCATTATTTATCATTATTACCACAGGTATATTAAGGTCTAGTGGTTGATTTAGCGTTTTAAACTGTGTTGTATTTTCAGGTCTTTTTCCTTTGGTTTCTACTACTAATTTATTTTTGGCAATAAATAGATTGCAAATATTTACGGATTCGTTTAAGAGGCCACCTGCATTGCCTCGAAGGTCAATTATTATGTTAGAAGCCCCTTCTTTTTTTAACTCCCTTACGGCCTTTTCAATATTCTTTCCTCCATTTTTAGTAAACTGAGTAAATTTTATATAGCCTACATTTTCTTCAAGCATTCCGTAATAAGGAACATTTTTAATGGTTATGTTATCCCTTATAACAGTAAAATTATGCGTCTTACTTTCCCCATTTTTTCTTATACCAAGCGCAAGGCTAGATTTGGATTGACCTCTAACCAATTGATTTAGTGTTTCATTCGATTTATTTAAAACGGTAATACCTGAAGCAGAAATTATTTCATCACCTACCTTAATTCCTGCATTATCGGCAGGGCCATTAGCCACTACCGAAGAAATGAACACCCGACCCTTAATACGAACCGTTGAAGAGCCAATTCCTCCATATTGCCCCGTGCTCATGGTTCTATAACTCTCAATTTTATCTTCGGAGATATAAATGGTGTAAGGGTCAAGCTCTGCCAACATCGACTCTACAGTAGTGTTTAATAACTGATTTGGGTTTACTTCATCTACATATACTTCATTTACTGTTTTAAATAAAGCTGCGTATATTTCAATACCTTTAGCAATTTCAAAAAAACGGTTTTTAGGTACTATTGTTGCCACCAAAAGCATCAAAACAAACCCGAAACTAGCCAATTTTATAAATCTGTTGGTAAACATAAATTATCTGTTAACAAATATTTAATCTAACGAAGGAGGTAATATCTTTGTAATAGATGCAATTTGCATCTATTACTTGAATTTAAGTTAAAAAAATTAATGAAAGATTAATGAAAAACATACTTATTATCGCTGCATTGCTTTTTTCAGCCTTTAGTACGGCTACTAAAAAAGAGCCATTAAAAACGAAGCATCCCAAAAACGTAATTTTTATGATTGGAGATGGCATGGGCATAGCCCAAATTGAAGCAGCGATGATGGTGAATGGGAATAAACTAAATATAGAAAGATTTACGCATAACGGGTTTGTAAAAACGAGCTCATCAAGCGATTTTATTACAGATTCAGCGGCAGCAGCAACGGCCTTCTCTACGGGTAAAAAAACATATAATGGAGCTATAGGCGTTGATAAGGATACCGTTGTTCACAAAACAGTATTAGAGTATGCCGAAGAGGCTGGGTTGGCCACAGGTTTAATAGCTACAAGTGCTATAACGCACGCAACACCCGCATCATTTATTGCGCATCAGCCCAGCAGAAAAATGGGAGAGGAAATAGCACTTGATTTTTTAAAAACAGATATTGATGTATTTATTGGGGGAGGTAAAATGCATTTTAATAACCGAAAAGATGGAAAGAATCTTGTTGATTCTTTACGTACCAATGGCTATCAAATAGCTTTTAGTTTAGACCAAATGCAGCAATATACCCATGGTAAATTAGCGGCAATGTTAAGTGACAGTGCCATGCTTCCTTTCTCAAAAGGCAGAGGAGAAATGCTTGTGCCAGCAACAATGAAAGGAATTGAGCTTTTGAGTAAAAACGATAAAGGTTTTTTTATGATGGTAGAGGGTTCTCAAATTGATTGGGGAGGCCATCATAATGATATTGAATATGTAGTAAGTGAGTTAATAGATTTTGATAATGCAATAGGAAAAGTGTTAGACTTTGCGGAACAAGATGGAAATACATTGGTAATTGTTACTGCTGACCACGAAACAGGTGGATTAACCGTACTAGGAGAAAATATTTTAGGTGATAGCACGGCTACCCATTTTTCTACCACACACCATACGGCAGTGATGGTGCCTGTATATGCCTTTGGCCCAGGCTCGGAAGCATTTGCAGGTACGTATGAAAATACAAGTATATTTAATAAATTGATAGCCGCATTAGGGCTTGTAATAGAATAGGTATGAATAATGCAGGTTAAGGCATTCTTAGCCCTGTAGCAGCTAGCTACTAAAGTGGCAAAGATTTCTCCGTTGCACTACAAAATAACGTTCTTCTTTGAGTTTTTAGCAAATAGCAATAGGTGTTTATCAGATTGTCCCGCCCTGAAATTTGTTTACTTTTTTGCCCATTTTTTATGGTTTTATTAACGTGACGGTAATTTACCGTGATTAATATATTTTTAACTTGTTGAAAATAAAGGTCTTATGCCTTTAGTTTTTTCGTCTTATATCCGTTGGGTTAAGGTAAAATCTGTGTCGAATGAATAGCTTTATTATTCATATTATCAGTTACTGTTAATTCAATTTTTCCTTTAAAATTAAAACTCGCTGTTGGTTTCTCGGCCCAAATACGTCTTTTCTTTGGGTCATAATTCATTAAAATCCATTTATTATTAACCAACATCGTAATTTTTTTAATGCCAGATAGGTTATCTGAAATTTTAAAAACCATTTCGTTTGAATTTAAAATTAGAGGTTTAATTATGGGAGGGATGCTATCCG
This sequence comes from uncultured Roseivirgaceae bacterium, assembly GCA_964524405.1. Classification (GTDB taxonomy): domain Bacteria; phylum Bacteroidota; class Bacteroidia; order Cytophagales; family Cyclobacteriaceae; genus JAKISE01. The sequence continues at coordinate 16,885 of CAZGDC010000015.1, read as the reverse complement.
CTAAAATAGTGTAGCTTCCAAAGTTTCTACTTTTAAAACTAATTTGGTTTCCTTTCCATTGGCTACCTACAAAAGAAGAGTTTTTACCCCAAACACCATATACGGCAAGATATTGTTTATTTAAAGGTAAATTACTTGGTTTAAAGGTTACAGAATAATTTTTATTTAGTGGAATGTTTGAATCGCCAATGGTGATAATTTCAAACCCTGTTATAGAATCTATTTTTGAAGAAAATGTAAAAAAAAAGTCTTTAAAAAGAGTGGTTTTCCAAAACTGAATATCTGCGGTATTATTATAATACGTATAGCTTATGCCTGCTTTTACAAAAGATCTAATTGGTAAACGTTTTATTTTATTATTAACCGATATTGAGTCAGGTATTTTATTCTGCAAATCAATTAAATATACAGGCTTATTTTTATGCCTAAATGCAGGTTGAGTGCTTAATTTGTTTCCATTTGAAAAAACCGCTAATGTGTCATTTTTTTGTGTTTTAATAACCAAGGTGTTATTGGCTACTTTCCAATTTTTTGAGGATAAATCAGTATTTTTTAACACCATTGTGTTTTCATCTTTCCCTTTTAGCACAAATTGAACTAGGCTTTTATTATTATACGAATCGGTTAGGGTAATATGGATATTATATATTTTGTCTTTTTCAATTATTAAATAGCCATTATTAGTGGTGGGCGAATAAAAAGGAAGGTAATTGCCATCATCGATATATAATTTATGATAACGTTTACCACTCGTAGCCAATGCTTCGTAATTGGTGTAGGTATAAAATTGCCTAGCTTTAGAAAAAGGCCAAGTATCAATGGATGTAATCAAATGAATTTTTTCATTTACCATTACTTTTATTTTATTTATGCCCGTTTTAAAGCGGGTGTTATTCATTTTATCATACGCATACAGTTCTAAACCAATACGACCCAAGGCGGTAATAGTGTCTTTTATAAAATAGTTATTTTTATCATATTCAAAAGGAATTTCTATTCGTCCAAATTCTCCATTTACTCTACCATTAATATTGGAGGTTACCAATGCTATATTTTTGGCCAAAGGTGCTCGAATATCGGTAATTTCACTAAAGCCATAATGCAAAGGGTTTAATAAATCCTGGTTTCTATTTCGTACATCAAAATGAAGATGAGGGCCACCACTGGAACCAGAATTGCCTGACAAAGCAATAATATCACCACGTTTTAATTTAAACATAGTACCGTTTGGAAACACATTTAACTTAAATACTTGCTTCTTGTATTGTTCGCCTCTTACATAATCAGCAATGTCTTTTCTAAACGATTTTAAGTGTGCATACACGGTGGTGTGGCCATTGGGGTGTTTAATGTAAATAGCATTTCCATAACCACTAGGGTTAACTGAAATGCGAAAAATATAGCCGTCATCGGCAGCAAGTACATCTAGGCCTTCTTGCCCACCTGTTCTAATATCAATGCCTGTATGAAAATGCGAAGAACGCAACTCGCCCATGGAACCTGCCAACGTATTAGCGTGGCCTGGTTTAATTGGAAACAGGAGCGATGATTGGGCTTGTATATAATGAGAAAAAAAAGAGAGAACTAGTATGTAAACGTGGTTTTTATTTAATATCAACATGTAGTATTTTTTTATCTTCAATAAAACATTCTAATGTATCGCCTATAGCAATTGACCCAACACCTTTTGGGGTGCCAGTAAAAATAATATCTCCTTTTTTAAGGAGAAAAAATGTAGAAAGGTAAGCAATTATATAATCGAAATTAAATAGCATCAAACTTGTGTTGCCTTTCTGCTTTGGTTCTCCATTTTGATGTAACGAAAAACCAAGGTTACTCAAATCGAATTCTTTTTTAGGTACAAATGTTGAAATAGGAGCAGAGTCGTTAAACCCTTTGGAAATCGCCCAAGGAAGCCCTTTTTCTTTCGCTTTAGATTGCAAATCACGTGCCGTAAAATCAATGCCTATACCAATTTCATTATAATAAGTATGGGCAAATTTTTCTTCAATATTTTTACCCGCCTTTCCTATTTTTAGGAGTATTTCTACTTCAAAATGAATACTGTTAGAAAAGCTAGGATAATAAAAAGGCCGGTTACGAGTAAGTAAAGCCGTTTCGGGCATTATAAAAACAACAGGCTCTGTGGGGCGTTCGTTGTGTAGCTCCTCTATATGAGCTGCATAGTTTCGTCCAATACCAAATACTTTCATGCCAACTATAATTTTTTTTTAATTTATCTTCTAAATTGAATTCCAAATTTACTTTATATTGTTAATTTGGCAACAAAATTCAACTACTATGATTAAGAAAATATTTTCGTTTATACTTTTAACTATACTATTATGGGCTTGTGCTACGGTACCCCTTACCAATCGTTCGCAATTATTATTAATATCGAATGCCGAAATTATGCCGCTAAGCTTTCAAAATTATAAACAAGTATTGGCAAGCGGAAACCTATCTACCAATGCCGAACAAACGGCCATGGTAAAAAGAGTAGGAAGTCGTATTCAAAAATCTGTGGAAGCGTATATGGATCAGCAAGGATTGAGTAGCCAGCTAAATGGCTTTGAGTGGGAGTTTAATTTGTTAGAAGAAAATACCGTAAATGCATGGTGCATGCCAGGTGGTAAAGTGGCTTTTTACACGGGCATACTACCTATTTGTAAAGATGAAACAGGAGTAGCCGTAGTAATGGGGCACGAGGTTGCCCATGCCATTGCTAACCATGGCAGAGAGCGTATGAGCCAACAAATGGCGTTGAATGGCATTTTAAGTGTTGGTGCTGTGGCAACTAGTACTAGCGAAAATAGATTAGACGATATATTAATGCAAGCAGTAGGAGCCGTTAGCCCGCTAGGAATGCTAAAATTTGGACGAGATCAAGAGTCGGAGGCTGATCGAATGGGCTTAGTATTTATGGCTATGGCTGGCTATAACCCTGCCGAGGCGCCTGAGTTTTGGAAACGGATGGCTGCACAAGCAGGGGGCAACCAACCTCCTGAGTTTTTATCAACCCACCCATCAAGCACGACTCGAATTGCCGATTTAAATAAATGGCAAGCAGAGGCAAGTAAGCATTATAAGAAGTAGTTTTTTCTAAGCTTTTCCACCTTAATTTTAATCGCAGGGCGATAGCCCATTTGGTTCAATTCCCAGACCCTTTGGGTCGGAAACAAGATTTTTTACAACCCAAACTCCAACTAATACTCCGATGGCTCTGCCTCGGGGTAGTTTATTGTGCCTACACTACCAGATTTAATCTCAATTGGTATTATTTATTTTTTATGTAATAAAATATACTATGTATTTAACATTTTATGTATTAAAGTATAGTGTAAATTGAATTTTTATACGTAAAAACGACCGAAAACATATTATGTTGATAATATAAGAAATATTTATTTTCCCTTATTCAGAGTTGCTACTAGAAGCGAATTAACTTAACCCACAGTATTAAAATGGTATTATTCAAAAATAAAGGTTATAATACTATTCTATATTGTAAATTCTCAGAGGTATCAAATCCTAAAAGACCCTTTTTAAAATCATAATATACGTTATGTATTTCTACATTATTGTATAAACTAAAATAATGCATTTTTTCTGTTTTTAAAACACGAACTTTATGGTATGTATTTCCATGTATTACCATTGTTGTAGTAGTGTCGTATGCGCTAGCTGCGGGTACTCTAAATCTATTTTCTCGTTTCATACAAAGATGTTTTGTATCTAGCCCATGCGAAAGAGGCAACATTACTTTTTGTAAAAGTGTATTTTTCCCCTTTGATATCTCAATAATAATAGCTTCACATCTAAACTTATTTTCATCATCATTTTCGTTATCATCATCTTTATGATGCTCATTTTTTACATCTAATGGAGACAAACTAATCCGTAACTTATCATAATAATATATTTCGGGTGCCTTAAAATCAAATCTGCCTTCTACATATTTATGCTTGCTAATAGTAAAGTAATTAACTTTAAACGAAATTATTTTGTTGCTTTTATTTTTAAAATAAACTAATTTATTTGGCGCTTTATACGCTATTGGGATGTGATTAAAATCCACCTCTTTTAACTTGTAATAAGTTATAATGTTGTTTTTGTTAGTTGTACAAGACAGCATTAAAAATAAACCAAATACAGCTAAAGTAAACAGTAGAAGTATTTTTTCCGGGCTCATTTGTAAGCTAATTTATTAAATTAATCAGTTAGGGTTAAGCATTATACTTGAGCAATCAGCCCATTTTAGCCCTTTTTATTAAAAAGGTATTTAAAACATCGTCCATATCATTAGCAGTATCTACTTCTACTAAATTAATTTTTAGCTCACCGCATAATATTTTCAGTTTTTCAGTTCGTTGTTTAGCCAAGGCTATGTATTGATCTCGAATTTCTGAAGGTCGGAGTTTTATACGATTACCCGATTCTAAGTCAATAAATTGGTGAGGGATTTCTTTAAAATCAAAATCAACTTCTGTTTTTTTATCTTTAATATGAAAAATAATTATCTCATGCTTATTATGTTTTAAGTGCATTAAGGCTTCGGTAAATTCTTTGTCATTATCCGAACTGTTTATCATATCCGAAAAAATAACAACGAATGAACGTTTATGAATAGTGTTGGAGATTTCGTGTAAAACAGATGATAAATCCGTACTATCCGTCTCTGGTTTATCCTGCAAAGTGTTATCTAAAAGCGCAAATATTTTTCGAATATGAGCAGAAGTAGATTTTACGGCCGTTTGTTCTTTTATTCCACTACTAAAAGTGGTTACTGAAATAGCATCTCGTTGTTTATATAATAGCCAAGTAAGGGCTGCGGCTGCGTAAACACCAAAAAATAACTTGGATATGCCTTCCTTAGGATATCGCATCGAATTAGAAGTATCTATTAAAATATGGCATCTTAAATTAGTTTCCTCTTCAAATGTTTTAGTAAATAGTTTGTCTGTTTTGGCAAACACTTTCCAATCGATATACCGTGTACTTTCGCCTACGTTATAAATACGATGCTCGGCAAATTCAACAGAAAATCCATGATAAGGCGATTTATGTAACCCCGTAATAAACCCTTCCACTAATTTTTTTGCTAAAAAATCAATGGGTAGGCTATCTTCTCTTATGGTATTAAAATCTAATTTCATAATTAAACAATAAAGAACGAAGTTAACAGGGTTAGATTAATTTTTCTTAGGAAAGAAAAATTATTTTCACTTGCAATAGTCAATTCTATTGTTCTATTTAGGAGTAGGATATAAAGTGTACAAGATAAAGATACGATTGTGGATGATTTTTTAAATAAAGACCCGAAAGAAATATTTTCTGAACGTGTACGTGCAGGTAAAAGAACCTATTTTTTTGATGTAAAAGCAACGCGTTCTAATGATTATTATTTAACCATTACAGAAAGCAAAAAAAAGTATCAGGAGGATGGACATACCTACGAGAAACATAAAATATTTTTGTATAAAGAAGATTTTAATAAATTTGTAAAAGCATTAAATCAATCAGTTAATTATATAAAAGAAGAGCTTTTACCAGAGGTTGATTTTGAGAAATTTGATAGAGAAGAGTATTATAAACAAGGGGGGAGTGATTCAATCGCAGGGCGATAGCCCATTTGGTTTAATTTCCCGACCTTTTGGGTCGGAAACAAGATTGTTTGCAAAGCAAACTCCAACTAATACACCGATAGCTCTGCCTCGGGGTAGTTTATTTAAAACCGAGTGATGCTGAAGATAATATTAAATTAAAATGGGACTAATACAACAAATTGTGAGTTTAGTTAATTAAAAACTATGAAGCGATTTTTAGGATTTATCGTTTTAGGAATTTTCCTATTTCTTTTATTAGGATGGATTTTTACCGATATTTATTTTTACATTATTGTTTCGGCCATTATCTCGGCCATTCTAAGGCCAGTAAACAAATATTTTTTGCGAAACCGATTTTTGGGAATAAAAATCCCCAAAGGAATAAGTGCCTTATTCTCCTTTGGTGTTATGGGCTTATTCATTCTTTTGTTTTCGATTATTTTTACACCACTCATAACCGAGCAGATAGAAGTAATAAGCAATATAGAGATTTCCGCTTTATTTGATAAGCTGGCAGTACCCATATCAAAACTTGAGCAATTTTTAATCAGTTCTAATTTATCTGTTAAACAAGAAGGCTTTATTAATGAAAGAATTAAGAATAGTGCCATTAATTTTGTTAAAGAAATAGATTTTTCAAATATTTTTAATTTCCTTATTACTTATACAGGAAATGTATTTGTTGGACTTTTAGCCATTAGTTTTATCACTTTTTTTCTTTTAATGGATTTTGGCGTATTTCGAAAAAAAGTAATTTCTATTATCCCTAATAAATACTTTGAAGTATCAATTTCTGCACTCACTAAAATAGAACATTTGCTTTCTAACTACTTAGTGGGTCTTATTATTCAAATGTCGGTAATATTTACAATGGTTACTATTGGGTTGTACTTAGCAAATGTAGAATATGCTATGACCATCGCCCTCTTTGCTGCGGTTGCTAATTTAATACCTTATTTAGGGCCATTATTAGGAGCTAGTTTTGCCATTATTATTACCACCGTTCAAGTAGGGGTCGAAACCAATGCTTCCAATGGCTTATTATTCCTTCTTTTAAAGATAGGGGTGGTTTTTGCAGTGGTTCAAATTACAGATAATGTACTTACTCAGCCACTTATTTTTTCCAAAAGCATAAAGGCGCATCCATTGGAGATATTTGTTATTATATTTGCAGCCGCAACGCTGGCAGGAGTTATGGGTATGATTTTAGCCATTCCGGTTTACACTATACTTCGTGTTTCTGTAAACGAGCTTAGCAGCGGATATAAACAATATCGTATTTTTAAAACGTAATCTTATGGCACTTAAGTGTGGAATAGTGGGACTCCCCAATGTAGGTAAGTCAACACTTTTCAATGCCCTCTCTAATAATAAAGCAGAGGCAGCAAATTTTCCATTTTGCACCATCGAACCCAATGTTGGGATAGTAACCGTTCCTGACGAACGGCTTCAAATTTTAGAGAAACTGGTTAACCCACAAAAAGTATTACCAGCTACCATCGAGTTTGTTGATATTGCAGGCTTGGTAAAAGGAGCGAGTAAAGGCGAAGGGCTTGGCAATAAATTTTTAGGTAATATTAGGGAAGTAGATGCCATTATTCATGTAGTTCGTTGTTTTGAAGATGAAAATGTAGTGCACGTAGCAGGCGGTGTAGATCCTGTTTTTGATAAAGAAGTAATAGATACGGAGCTGCAGTACAAGGATTTAGAGGCGGTAGATAAAAAAATAGCAAAACTTCAGAAAATAGCTAAAACAGGAGATGCGGAAGCACGAGCACAAATGGAAGTGCTTACAAATGTTAAACAAGTGCTTGATAGTGGCAAAAATGTTAGAAACCTTCAGCATAATGAAACAGAAATAGAGGCATACGCTGATTTACTTCTTTTAACAGCAAAGCCCGTAATTTATGTAGCCAATGTAGATGAAGCCTCGGTAAACACGGGTAATGCTTTTGTGGAAGCATTAGAAAAAAGCATTGCAGATGAAAATGCGGGTGTAGTTATTATATCGGCATCTATTGAGGCAGATATTGCAGAGATAGAAGAGCTGGATGAAAGACAACTATTTTTAGACGAATATGGGCTATCTGACTCTGGGTTGAATAAATTGATTAAGGCATCGTATGACTTGCTTAATTTAATAACCTATTTTACCGCAGGCGAGCAAGAGGTGAGGGCTTGGACAATTGAGAAAGGGTGGAAGGCGCCAAAGGCCGCAAGTGTTATTCATACCGATTTTGAAAAAGGATTTATTAAAGCAGAAGTTATTAAATTCGATAATTTTAAAGAGTTGGGCTCCGAACAAGCCTGTAAAGAAGCAGGAAAGCTAGCCATTGAAGGGAAAGATTATGTGGTAAGCGATGGAGATGTGATGCATTTCAGGTTTAATGTTTAGCTACCATTAAAATAATTGTTTAAACATTTGTTTGAATAATTTTAAAATAACCCTAAGTTTATAGACTTCTAAACTTAGCCTTGATTTAATTTAGAAGTTTATAACCAATTTTTTTAACCAAAACCAAATCAATTGAGAGCTAGAATCGTTTTTTTGCTCAAAAACAGAGGTGCTTATATTCCATTTCACCACCAGTTTTTAATAGCACAAGTTTTAAAAGGGATTACACTTAAAGGAGGAGATCCTAAATTTGCATCGTTTAATATCTATAATTTTTCGGGATTAAAAGGGCAGACGAAACCGAGTAGAAAAGGATTGCATTATTACTCTACTCGTGTTACTTTAGTTGTTTCGTCACTTAATAAAGACTTTATTGATTATTTACTGTTGCATATGTTTCAGTTGCCTCAAATTGAAATTGGAGGTTTAATTTTACAACCCGAAAAGGTAGAAGTTGAAAATTTAGACGCTGTGGATGAATGTGATAAATTTATTTGCATTTCGCCTATGGTGCTTATGGAGCCCAAAATAATGGACGAATCTTCTAAAGAGTTTATCGATCCTGAAAAGGACGAATTTTCAGATTTTGTTTATGATGTAACCTTACAAAGGATGGAATCTTGTTCGTTATTTGACTCTGATAAGCTATCTAGCTTTAATGAATTTCAGGTAGTGCCCGATAAAGAATACTTAGATAAGTTAAACAATTCCAATAAAAAATTCTCGCGTATATATCCTCTTTACGACCAAGATGTAAAATTTGAAGTTAGAGGATATACATTTCCATTTATGCTGTATGCAGCACCTGAGGTTAAAAGCTTTGTGTTTTTAAATGGAATAGGAGCATTAACACATAAAGGGTTTGGTATGATAGATATTGCCAATCAAGACCCCAATGTACGAGCCGAAGGATATCTAATACCAGGATTGGAAGATTTTAGCGTGGAACCAGATCTAGATAACCAATAATTAAATCAGTAGCTAAATCGAACGGGCGGTAATACACAATTAGTTGGTATTGGTTTTGAGTGGCACTCCAATCCCCTTCAAAATAATTATAGCTATGCGAGGGGCTTTCTACTAAATATTGATAATTATACCAACCCTGCTTTAAAATTAACGACCCTTTATAAGCTCCTAATTCATCATTATAGGTAAGAATATTATCTTTAGAACGCTCCCATGCATTTAGTGCACCTACAATATAAATATTTTTATTAATCTTAGGCGAAACTAAGGTAAACTCTACTTTAGCATAGTCGTTTTCAATAAGCGGGTTAAACCCTTCTACATTGTCAATCACGAAACCTCCGTTTAAATCCATTAACGCAGTAAAGTGGACAAATTCAGATTTCGGTTTGTCATCTTCAATCCAAGCATAATTTTGTTCTTTTTCGATATGAACAGTTTTTACATTTTCACCAAAATACCGAATAGAGCGCATATCGAAAAATCGAAATTCATTTCCCCCTGGAAATCTCAACTCTTCGGAAAAATTTTGATAGGCTAAAATGTATTCTAGTTCTCTTATAAACGTAGGTTTTATGTTAGAGCGCATAATATCCCAACGTTGGTTTTGAATAATTGAAACAGAAATTTGATCTATTGGGTTTTGAACATTAACTCCTTTATAATTTAATTCAAACTCTAATTGCTGGTTAAACCGTGAAGGCTGACCCATACCATTAAACCCACGCTGATTGGTAAAGGCTACCTTGTTTTCATACACGATAAATCGTTTGGTTAAAATAATGTCTTCTTCATCGCCATCGGCATATACTACCACTACATAATTGCCCGAAAGAATAGGCTTGGGAAGCACTATTTTATAATGAACATAAGGAATTTTGGTATTAAAAGAAAACTCATAATTATCAATAATAAACTCATTATAAGTAGTTAAAAATTCGAGGCTCAAAAGTGTTGATTCTTGCCAATTGGCATCGCATCGAATGTATTTTGCTAGGTAAGAAAAATCATCATTATAAAGCTCATCAAAAGTTAAAACAAGTTGTTGGTTTCCCCTAAGCGGTATGGCGGCACTTAATAATTGTGCATTTGATTTTATGCCTAAAGGGTATAACTGCACTGTTTTAATGTAAGGGTCATATATTTTATCCTCTAATACTAGTGGAGCTTGCCCAAAACTTGGTGAAGCAATTAAAATAAAAAATAAGAGCCTATTCATGGGTTTTTAAACTATCAATTTGAGTTGCAATAGTTTCCCAATCTAGCTGATAAGAATCAAGTTTTTGCTTCGATTGTTTAAACTTTGTGTTTATCGTTGCTAAATTATCGGGGTTTTCATACACTTCTTTTTTTGCCATTTCTTGTTCATAATCAGCAAGAGCACGTTCGGTTTGCTCAATGCTCCATTCAATTGTTTCTAATTCTTTTTCTAATAACTTTAATTTGTTAGAATCAATCGTTTTTGGTTTTATGCTTTTGGGTTTATTTGTATTTTTTTTTGTTTTTACCGTTCGCTCTTCCAAAGGATTTTGCAGCGATCGCCAATACTCATACTCTTGAAACGTACCAGGGTATTCTTTTATTTCCTTGTCTTGAATATACCATATTTTATTGGCCACCTGATTTACAAAATGCCTATTATGAGATACCACTACAAAAGAACCTTTATATTGCTGCAATGCTTGAATAAGGATGTTTTCCGATTGCATATCTAAGTGGTTGGTAGGCTCATCTAACATTAAAAAATTAGCTTCCGAAATTAAGGTTCGCGCCAAGGCAACCCTTGATTTTTCGCCCCCTGAAAGTACCTTTATTTTTTTAAATACATCATCTCCACTAAATAGAAAGCAACCAAGTACGCCCCTTAATTCCTGCTCAGTTTTTGTGCTTCCTGCTTGTTTTAACTCCTCCAAAATTTCATTATTTACCCCCAACGATTCTAATTGATGCTGCGCATAAAATGCCGTAATTACGTTAAACCCATCCACTCGCTCGCCTTTAACAGGCTCGTTGCCTGATATAATGCGTAGCAAGGTAGATTTTCCTTTACCATTGGCGCCAATTAGGGCAATTTTATCTCCACGTTCAATGGTTGCCGTAGTATTTTTTAAGATCTCTAAAGTGCCATAGGATTTGGAAATACTATTAAGTTGTGTAATAAACCTGCCTGGCTTTTGCGAAAAATCAAATTTGAAATTAACTACGGCATTTTCATCAACTACTTCATCTATGCGATCTAGCCTGTTTAATGATTTAACCTTTGATTGTACCTGCCTTGCTTTTGTGGCCTTTGATCTAAATCGTTCAATAAATTTTTCGGTTTGTTTTATTTGTTGTTGTTGGTTGGCAAAGGCATTATTTTGCACTTCTGCTCTTAATGCTTTTTCTTGCAAATAAAAATCGAAATTGCCTTCGTAGAGGGTAAGTGCCGCATTGGCTACTTCAACTGTTTTACTAACCGTGTTATTTAAAAATTGCCTATCGTGAGATACCACTACCACCGCACCTTCGTAGGTTCTCAAGTAATTTTCTACCCATTCAATAGATGGTAAGTCTAAGTGGTTAGTAGGTTCATCTAGCATAAGTAATGCTGGTTTTTCTAATAAAAGCTTGGCAAGCATTACGCGCATACGCCATCCACCAGAAAACTCTTTTAATGGTTTGGTTAGCTGCTCTGTTGTAAACCCTATTCCTTCTAAAATTTCCTCTGCCTTGGCTTGCATCGTGTAGCCATCCAATTGTTCAAATCGCTCTTGCAGTTTTGTGAGTTTGTCAACCAAATCATCGGTATACTCTGTTTCCATTTTATGTAAAATGGCATCAATTTTACGTTGGGTATCTACGGCTTCATCAAAGGCAGACATGGCAACGGTAAGTATGCTATCTTCTGTTAAGTAAGAGAGTAAATCTTGGTTTAAGAAACCTATGGTGCAATCTTTAGCCCTTGATATAGACCCTTTATCTGGAAATATATCTTTATTTATAAGTTTTAATAAAGTGGATTTTCCTTTTCCGTTTAAACCAATGAGTCCAATTTTATCTTTTGGTTTAATATGTAAGGAGGCTTCTTCAAAAAGTGCTCGACCTCCGATTAAGTATGATAGGTTGTTTATTGATAACATAACTGCAAAAGTATATCTTTATAGATAAGACCGTTAACTGTTTACCTTATGAAAAGAAAAAGAATACGAATTATTACTGCTATAATAACATTAAGCGTTGTAGCATCGTCTTTTATCCTTGTTTCTATCACTAATAATAAGGATTTGCCACTAGATAAAATAAAGTTACCACAAGGGTTTAAGATAGCCGTTTATGCCCATGTGCCTAATGCAAGATCAATGGTATTGAGTAATAAGGGTACTTTATTTGTTGGTAATCGTTCGGAAGATAAGGTGTATGCCGTGCAAGATACCAATGGCGATATGGTGGCAGATAGAATTTTTATTATAGATGAAGGGCTAAAAATGCCGAATGGTGTAGCTTTTAAAGAGGGTGATTTATACGTAGCCACTGTTAGTACTATCTTAAAATATGATGATATAGAGGCAAATCTTGAAAACCCGCCTTCGCCTACTATTATTTTTGACGGATACCCTACACAAAGGCATCATGGTTGGAAATACATTGCATTTGGGCCTGACGGATTACTTTATGTGCCAGTAGGTGCTCCCTGCAATGTGTGCGAGAAAGAAGAGCAAATTTATGCATCTATTACACGTATTGATGTTGATAACCCTAGACCTATAATTATTGCCAACGGAATACGTAATACCGTTGGCTTCGATTGGGATCCTAAAACAGGTACTATGTGGTTTACAGATAACGGAAAAGATCTGATGGGCGATGATATTCCACCTTGCGAGCTAAATTTGATAACAGCACAGAACGAACACTTTGGCTTTCCATATTGCCACGGTGGAGAAATTTTAGACCCTAAGTTTGGTAAAGGTAAATCCTGCAATGACTATACAAAACCGGTTTGGAAGTTTGGTGCTCACGTGGCTCCACTAGGAATGAATTTTTATGAAGGAACGATGTTTCCGAAAAGCTATGATAACGATATTTTTGTGGCACAGCATGGCTCGTGGAATCGCTCCATAAAATCGGGGTACGTAATTATGGTACTAGACCATACGGGTACATCGGTTAATAGTGCAAAAGTGTTTGCTTCTGGATGGCTTAATAAAAAAACTCAAAAATATTGGGGCAGGCCAGTAGATGTAATTAATATGCCTGATGGTTCAATTTTAGTATCGGATGATTATGCGGATGTTATTTATAGGATAAGTTATAGTGAAAAATAAACTTGGGTTTCATTGTGCTCTGTGATATAGTCTTGCAAAGACTATCAGATCTAGTAAATAGTTTTGAGTAAAATATATGGTATAGAAGCTATAATGACGGATGAAAAAGAGATCGAAAAGATACTAATTGCATGCCTTGACAACACATTAGCTTTAGGCCACATTATTTACACTTAATTGATAAAGTCTCTTGGGTTAACTTATATTTTGAATTAGTGTTTTCTTTTATACGACTGCCTTAAAAAAGGAGGAATTTTATTAATATCTGTATAGTCGCCTTTTCTCTTCTTTTTATTTGGGCTATAATAAAATTGGTAGCTTAATGATAATTCATGACTGCCGCCTGATCTCAATCCTAAATTTGTGGTAACAAAATCATAACTATAAGCAAAACCATATTGATCGGTGTTATAGCCAAAAAGAAAGGCTACAGCATCTGCAAAAGAGGAACTGTTTCCAATGGGTATTCCTCGGTACCAAACTCCAAATTGTATGGCAGAGTAATAGACGTATAATCCTAAATCTAATTGGTCAAATTTTCCTTGTTTTTGGTACAGAAAAGCAGGAGCTAGTTCAGGTATTTTACTTCCGCCTCGTAACGTTTTATATAATGGAAATGAAAATCCACCATGTGCCGAATACCTAATGGGTAATTGATCTTCCCCTTCACCAAAGGAGATATTAGGTTGATTTAAATGAAAAACTGCAAGCCCAAACCATACACGTTGGTTGTACATAACGACACCTGTATTAAAATCGAAATAATTAGCTTTTCCATCTGCATTAATAAACGTATCATCACTAATAACAGTATCATCATTACCTCGTAGGTTTAGCTGATTACCAAACACTAAGCTATTAAAATCAATATCTTTACTTCCAATTCCAAAGCTTAATCCTGGTTTTATCCTCCATCCACTCATTAGTGTAAATCTATAAGAGTATAAAAAATCAGCTTTTAAGGAACGTAGCTGCTGATCGCCAGCAATATCTGAGGTTAATAATAATCCAAATCCGCTTTTTTTATCTCTATAATTATAATCTACAGAAATAGCATTGGTAACATACGGCCTAGAAACGCCTGGCCATTGTACTCTTGAAAGTAAAGCTGCTCTATACTCTAAGGTAGATCCTGTAAATGCAGGGTTTAGGTGCATGGGTATTGCACTAAACTGAGTGAATTGTGGATCTTGTGTATGCCCATAAAAAGGGACACACAAGAAAATGACATATATTAAAATTTTCAATTTCATAGTTAATTATTTAACAAGCATTATATCTCCAACCAATGTTTTGAGTCTTCCATCACTAAATTCTAACTCAATTTTATATACATATATGCCTTGAGGCACTAATGTTTCTTTTACATATCCATCCCAGCCAATCGTTTGGTCTTTGCTTTCAAAAATACGTTCGCCCCAACGATTAAATAATTGCATTCTAAAGTTTTTTACTCCTTCAAATACGGGTATAAATACATCATTATTTGGATTTCCTCCAGATACATCTCCGCCCGTTGGTCCTGAAGTGTTTGGAGAAAAGGCAGAAGGTATTTTAACATCTCCACCAATTCTAACTTCAACTATTCTATCCATTAATACTGAATCTTTGCAACCAAACTCATTATAGGCGACCAATTTAATGTCGTAAAAACCTTCAAACTCATATACATGCTCAGGCTCAAACGCTGTAGATGTAAAGCCGTCACCAAAGTCCCATTCATACGATGTTGCACCTTGCGATAAATTATTTACAATTACAGGGTCAGGTATATATACCAATGCTTCCACTACATCAAATACAGGTTCTGGTTGAGGATTAACTGTAATATATGCAGTTTTAACTATTGTAGCATCAACACCAATTACATTGGCAGATGTAAGTGTTACCGTAAAAACACCTGTTGTAAAGTAAGTATAAGTTGGATTTTCTTCACTTGAAGATCCAATACCATCGCCAAAGTCCCATGTATAACCTAACGGACTGCCAAACTGTGTTTGATTTATAAATTCTACTCTGAGCGGAGCACAAGCATTTGTCAATGTTTCTTGCGATACTTCAAACTCAGGTATTGGCGTAAATGGAATGATGGTAATTACTGCAGTTGAAAATACTGTACTACAAATACCATTTTCATCTGTCGCTGTTAACTGCACTATTACTTCTCCAATTTCATTATCCGATGGACTATAAGTAGTATTTAACGTATTTACATCACTAAAACTACCTTGCCCGTTCGTTGTCCACTCTAAAGAAGTATAGTTTCCAGAAGCAGTTGCATCATCTATCAAAACAGGATCACGTTGTTGTGTTGTTTTATCGCTACCAGCAAAAGCAATTATTTCTGGTTTAATATCAATAATAACCTCAGTTATTACTGAATTGCAAAAACCATTTTCATCGGTTACTTCTACTTGAAGTGTATGTAACCCAATCTCGTCACTGGCTGGGGTGTAATTAGTAGATATGCTAGATGGGCTTTCAATTACTCCATTATTAGTAGTGGACCACTCAATTTTGGTATAAGTACCTTGTACTGATCCGTTAATTCTAATCGTGTTGCCTTGACACACATCTAATAGTGCTGGCAGATCTACTTCTATAATTGGGAGAATATCAATTTCGTAGAGTTTAGTTACTGGCGTACAGATGCCATCATTATCTAATACCGTTATAAACACATTATACCTACCTGTTTCATCTATTGCTGGTGTATATATAACACTCGCAGCGGCAGGGTTGTCAAATGTCCCGGTACCAGAGGTCGTCCATGTGTATGATAAGTTGCTCCCTTGGATCACAGGAGTAAGCGGAATAGATTCTAGCTCACATACGATTATAGAGTTGTTTATATCAACTGTAATTTCTTCCTTGATAGTTACCAGTAAATCATCTGTAACAACATCGCAAAACGATAGTGGATCAGATGCGGTAAAAGTTATGGTAATAACTCCTGTTTCATCAGCCGCTGGTGTATATACGGATGTAATATCAGTAGTACTCGTAAAGCTACCCAATCCATTAGTACTCCATTCATATACGGTATTAGTACCTGTGGTGGTGGCGATAAGTTGAACAGGGGTGTCTTCACATACTACTTGGTCAACACCCGCATCTACGGTAGGAAGAGGTAAAATTTCAATCACAATATCATCTGATTTTACTGCTAAAATGCCATCAGTATCTACGGCAGTAATGGTAAGAACAACTGTGCCTATTTCGCCTACTCCAGGGTTGTATGTAGTAATGGCGGCATTTGCATCCACAAAACTACCAGTGCCACCTGTCCATGTTACTTCTTCATAGAGAATTCCAACATCAGCATTGAGTAGTACTGGATTGCCTTCGCAAATAGTCAAATCTGCACCAGCATCTACCACCACATCATCTATTGAAATCACTGTAAGTATAAACGATTGCGCATCCATACTACAGATGTTATCAGGGTTATCATACGCACTAAAAGTGATAAGATAATCGCCCGTTTGTGATGGATCAGGTGCAAACGTGGTATTTAAACTATTTGGTGTGGAGAAATTGCCGATTCTATTAGTTTCCCATTCTACAAATGTATATGCTCCTGCTACTACTCCTGTGAGTGATACAGA
>CAZGDC010000014.1:0-28086 GCA_964524405.1 uncultured Roseivirgaceae bacterium | reverse complement strand
GAAGCCAAAACTCCTCTTAAAAAAAGAAAGAAGTAAATAAAAATACACTAACGATAAGTTAAGGTAGAACAAGTCTAAGGATTTAAGAAAACACGTATCTATTCAGGGGATGCTTTTGAGGCAAAAAATCACTATTTTGTTAACCAAGGCTTATTTAAGAGGGGCATAATAGCAAGGCTATTAGCACGAAAATAGCCGATAAATTGCTAAAAAAGTTCTTTTTTAGCCTGAATTGACCTCCTGAGCAAGCACCAAAATACAAGAAACCTCACTTATTTAAAATTTTCCACATTAAAAATAAGTGCAAATAAGTGATAAGTGCTATATTTGCGCTAACCGCTATTAAACATAATATGAGTAAAGATTCTGAAATACTGGATGCATTTACGTCTAAAGAATACGAGCATGGTTGGTCGGTTGATTTTGAAGCCGATGAAGCTCCCAAAGGCCTAAATGAAGATATTGTTCGCTTTATTTCCGCAAAAAAGAACGAACCTGAATGGCTATTGGAATATCGCCTTAAAGCATTCAGCCATTGGCTAACATTAGAAGAGCCTGACTGGGCAGCCGTAAACTACCCCAAAATAGACTTCCAAGATATTATTTATTATTCTGCTCCCAAAAAGCAAAAAAAATTGGACAGTTTGGATGAAGTAGATCCAGAATTGATTGAGACCTTTAAAAAATTAGGCATTTCTATTGACGAACAAAAGCGAATGACAGGCGTAGCAGTAGATGCTGTAATCGACTCTGTATCAGTAGCTACTACCTTTAAAGAAACCTTAGGAGAATTAGGAATTATTTTTTGCTCATTTAGCGAGGCAGTTAAAGAGCATCCTGAATTAATAAAAAAATACATGGGTTCTGTAGTGCCCTATACCGATAATTATTATGCGGCACTAAATTCTGCAGTATTTAGTGATGGCTCCTTTGGATATATTCCCAAAGGGGTACATTGCCCAATGGAGCTTTCCACCTATTTTAGAATTAATGCAGCCAACACAGGTCAGTTTGAGCGCACACTTATTATAGCTGAAGCAGGCTCTTATGTAAGCTATCTCGAAGGATGTACCGCACCACAGCGAGATGAAAATCAACTGCATGCCGCTATTGTAGAAATAATTGTTGAGGCGAGTGCAGAAGTTAAATACTCTACGGTGCAAAACTGGTATCCAGGCGATAAGAATGGGAAAGGTGGCATATTCAATTTTGTAACTAAACGAGGCATCTGTAATGGCGATCATGCCAAATTATCGTGGACTCAAGTAGAAACAGGGTCGGCTGTAACTTGGAAATACCCAAGCTGTATTTTAAAAGGAGATTATTCAATAGGCGAATTTTACTCAGTTGCAGTAACCAATAACTACCAACAAGCAGATACAGGCACCAAAATGATTCATATTGGTAAAGGCACAAAAAGCAGAATTGTATCAAAAGGCATCTCTGCTGGCCATAGCCAAAATAGTTATCGAGGATTGGTGAAAGTACATAAACGTGCCGAAAATGTTCGTAACTTTTCTCAATGCGATTCTTTATTATTAGGAGATAAATGTGGTGCCCATACTTTTCCATATATAGAAGTAGATAACAGTACTGCTCAAGTTGAGCACGAGGCCACCACTTCTAAAATTGGTGAAGACCAAATTTTTTACTGTAACCAAAGAGGAATTGGCACCGAAGAAGCCGTAGCTCTTATTGTAAATGGTTATGCCAAAGAAGTATTAAATAAGCTACCCATGGAATTTGCCGTGGAAGCACAAAAATTATTAACCCTTACGCTCGAAGGCAGTGTTGGATAACTAGAGTTTCGAGTTGAAATTTCGAAGTTAGGAGTTAAAAAATAAACGCTAAAAACTGTAGCCTAAATTCTATAGGCTATGAACTAATTTTTTTATAAAATGTTAAAAGTTAAGAATTTAAAAGCCTCTATCGAAGGCAAAGAGATACTAAAGGGAATTAACCTAGAAGTAAACCCTGGTGAGGTTCACGCTATTATGGGCCCAAATGGCTCTGGCAAAAGCACCTTATCTGCGGTGTTGGCAGGAAGAGAAGAGTACACGGTTGATGGTGGGTCGGTTGACTTTCTAGGCAATGATTTATTTGAATTTTCTCCAGAAGAAAGAGCAAGAGAAGGACTGTTCTTAGCATTTCAGTACCCTATTGAGATACCAGGCGTTAGCACTACCAATTTTATGAGAGCTGCTGTTAATCAAATTAGAGAACATAGAGGTTTGTCTAAATTAGATGCCGTTCAATTTTTAAAATTAATGAAAGAGAAAATGTCGGTTGTGGATATTAATCAAGCATTACTAAAACGATCACTAAATGAAGGATTTTCTGGTGGTGAGAAAAAGCGAAATGAAATTTTTCAAATGGCCATGTTGGATCCTAAATTATCTATCCTTGACGAAACCGATTCAGGCTTAGATATTGATGCACTTAAAATTGTAGCCAATGGCGTAAATACCTTACGAAGTGCCAATAATGCTACTGTTATAATTACACATTATCAACGCTTACTCGACTTTATTGTGCCTGATTTTGTGCATGTACTTTATGATGGACGAATTGTAAAAACAGGAACAAAAGAACTTGCGTACGAGCTAGAAGAACGTGGATATGATTGGATTAAAGCTGAACACGCTAATGCCTAACACTATGGAAATGTCAGATTTACTTCATCGTTTAATTCAAGCACCTGCAAACCAACACTTTGACACGGAAAGAGCCGCTGCCGCTGCTATTATTGAAGAAAAAGGATTGCCAACTTCTAAGAATGAAGCGTATAAATATACTAATCTATCAAAAATACTAGAACGAAATTTTGGTGAATTTAAAGGCAATTTAGATTCAGCCTCCGATTTTAAAGCAATCATTCCTACCCTTGCTGATAACCAGCTGGTAATTGTAAATGGTGTAATTAATGAAGGTTTATCAAGCTATAATTTACCCATTGGCGTTTCTATTAATAAACTAGCCGACATTACTACCGAAGAAATAAATACTAACGCTGATGCGTTTTTACTATTAAATACATCAAGTTTAAGAAGTGGTATAGCTATTACCATAGATAAAAGTGCCGTTATTGAAGCACCTATACTATTGATTCACATCACTGACTCTTCCAAAAATCAAGCAGTGGTTCACCCTAGGGTTTTTATATCTGCAGGCGAAAATTCGCAAGCTACTGTTGCAGAACTATTTATAGGATTAGGAGATTCACTATCATTTACAAATACCGTTACAGAAATAAGTTGCGCAAATAGCAGCATCTTTAATTACATTAAAATTGGGAATGAAAATGAGAACCAACTACACGTTGGCAATACTCACGTTAATGTAAATGAAAAGGCTGTTTTTAATTCAGTTACCGTCAATTTTGGAGGTAAAATGGTACGTAATAATTTACATATTTCTTTAAATGGCTCCTATTCAGAAGCTAATTTAGATGGCCTCTATGTAACTGATAATAAGGAACATATTGATAACCATACCGTAGTTGACCACAAGGTGCATAATTGCAATAGCAACGAATTGTATAAAGGCATAATGAATGGTAGCTCAAAAGGTATTTTTAATGGAAAAATATTTGTTCGTCCTGATGCACAAGTAACCAATGCTTTTCAATCGAACAAGAATATTTTATTATCGGATAATGCTACCATTAACACAAAACCTCAATTAGAAATTTGGGCAGATGATGTTAAGTGCTCGCACGGCTGCACCACAGGTAAATTAGATAAAGAACAATTGTTTTACCTAAGAGCTAGAGGTATTGGGGAACATGCTGCCAAACTAATGTTGTTAGATGCCTACGCCAATGAAGTAATTGAAAGGATTAAAGATAAAAAGATAAGGACCTTTGTTCAAGAAATTTTACATCATAAAATAGACGCATAAAATGGAAGCCGTTCTCAAGAAATCTTCGTTAGATATTGCTGCTATTAGGGCACAATTTCCTGTATTAGCACAAGAAGTGAATGGCTACCCCCTTACCTATTTTGATAATGCGGCTACTTCTCAAAAACCACTACGCGTAATTGAAGCTCTCAATCAATATTATTCAACGTATAATTCTAATATTCACAGAGGTGTTCATAGTCTAGCAGAAAAAGCAACTAATGCTTACGAAACCACACGAATTTCTTTGCAAAAATTTATTAATTCTAACGAAAAAGAAGAAATTATCTTTACCAAAGGAACAAGCGAAAGCATTAATTTGGTAGCAGCCACCTATGGGCGGCAGAATATTTCAGAAGGAGATGAGATAATTATTACGGGCTTAGAGCACCACTCTAATATTGTACCTTGGCAGATGTTATGCGAAGAAAAAGGGGCTGTTCTAAAAGTGATACCTATTTCTGATAGTGGCGAAATTAATATGGAGGCCTTTAACGCATTATTATCCGATAAAACCAAAATGGTATCGGTAGCTTTTGCCTCCAATGCATTAGGCACCATAAACCCTGTTAAAGAAATTATTAAGGCTGCCCACCTCGCAGGATCTGTGGTTTTACTGGATGCCGCACAAGCCGTAGCCCACCTAGAAGTAGATGTACAGGCCTTGAATTGCGATTTTTTGGCAGCTTCGGCACATAAAATGTACGGGCCAACTGGCGTTGGTTTCCTTTACGGAAAAAGACATTTATTAGAGCAAATGCCTCCTTATCAAGGAGGTGGCGAAATGATTAAAGAAGTAACTTTTGAAAAAACTACTTATAACGAAATTCCTTTTAAATTTGAAGCAGGCACACCCAATATTGGGGATATTATTGCTTTAAATGAAGCCATTGGTTTTATAAATGAACTGGGCAAAGAAAACATTAAAGCGTATGAAGATGATTTATTAAACTATGCTACTCAAAAGCTTAAAGCCATTGATAAAGTTAAGCTAATAGGCACGGCTCAACATAAAGTAGGCGTACTTTCTTTCATCCTTAACGGAATGCACCCTTTTGATGTAGGAATGATGTTAGATGCTAGAGGAATTGCTGTTCGAACAGGGCATCATTGCACGATGCCCTTAATGAAAAGGTATGGCTTAGAAGGAACTGTGAGGGCTTCTTTTGCTGTGTATAATACGTACAAAGAGGTGGATATAATGATGGCTGCCATAAGTAAAATTGCTAGTAGAATAAAATAATGACAGACTTACAAAAAATACAACAAGATATTATTGAGGAGTTTGAACTATTAGCAGACGACCGAGAAGCAACTATTTTTTACATAATGGAGTTAGGTCAAAAATTACCCTCCATGAACGAATCGGATAAAACCGATGTTAATATCATTAAAGGATGCCAATCAAAAGTATGGCTAACTACTTCCTACAAAGATGGAAAAATCTATTTTACAGCAGATAGTAATACCGATATAACCAAAGGGTTAATTAGCCTGCTCATTAGAGTATTATCAGGGCAATCTCCTGATACCATTCTTGATACGGAACTGAATTTTGTTGAAAAAATAGGAATGGGGCAAATGATTGGCACCCAACGATCGAATGGATTTAATTCGATGATAAAGCAAATGAGATTATATGCCCTTGGCTATCGAGCTAAAGCACAGATAAATGCATAACATGGAAAAAAAAGAACTAACTAAATCGGAAGAAAATGAGACCCCAATAGAAGAGGTTTCTATGCGCGATAAAGTGTTGGATGCCATTAAACAGGTGTACGACCCTGAAATACCCGTAGATATTTATGACCTAGGGCTTATTTACGAAATTAATGTATATCCTGTAAATAATGTATTCGTACTCATGACGCTTACCTCTCCATCTTGCCCAGCAGCAGAGTCGATACCAAGTGAAGTGGAGCAACGTATTAGAAAAATTGCACGCGTGCAAAATGTAAAAGTTGAAGTTACTTTCGATCCTCCTTACACTACCGAAATGATGTCAGAAGCAGCCAAATTGGAACTAGGGTTCTTATAGTATTAACCAGACGGACATAAGACAAAAAGATTAAAGACATAAGACTCTTATTTTTAACAAGTTAAAAATAATTTAATAACGTTTAATTACCGTCAGGTTAATAATGAGTATTGAGTAATGAAAAAGAACCTACTTGTTTTGAGCATTGATATCTAAAAAAATATTGAACATTGATAATTAAATAACCGAATATGTATCCAGAACAATTAGTAGCTCCTATGAGAGCAGAGCTCACAAGCCAAGGGTTTGAAGAGTTTAAAACTGCAGAAGCAGTAACCAACCATTTAAAAGAACATAAAGGCACTAGCTTAATCGTTATAAATTCGGTATGTGGTTGTGCGGCAGGTTCTGCTCGCCCAGGCGCAGTAATGGCTGTGATGAATGCAAGTAAAAAGCCAGATACCCTCGCAACCGTTTTTGCAGGCAACGATGTTGATGCCGTAAATGCGGTAAGAGAAGCTTGCCTTCCTTACCCTCCGTCATCACCCGCCATTGCTTTATTTAAAAATGGAGAATTGGCTCATTTTGTTGAACGACATCATATAGAAGGCCGAAATGCCGAAATGATTGCCAACCATTTGATTGATGTGTTTGAAGAGTTTTGTTAGGTAAGAGCTATTTCTTACACTATCGAGGCAAAATCATTTAGTGTAACTGGTTACACTAAATGATTTTAACGATGAAGTTGTGAAAAAGAACCCATCTAACGTGGGTTAATCGAAAACCGTAGATTCTTTACTAGCAAATAATTCAGGGTCTGCCCTTTCTATTATTTCGGGTTCTGCCCTTAATAGTTCAACTGTTTTTTCATCTTTAGGATAATCTATAGAACGCAGCACATATTTTATAGATTCAATACGTGCTTTGGGCTTATTATCGGCTTTAATTATATTCCATATACAGGCTGGGCCATTTGCTTTAGCAAACATTGCATTTTTATAAAAACTATAATCGTCCCAAAGCTCTTGTGCTCGATCATCAACGGGACTTAATTTCCAATGTTTCAAGGGGTCTTTTCTAATTGATTCAAACCTTGCCTCCTGCTCCTCTTTCGAGATTGAATACCAAAACTTGATTATATGTATTCCATCTTTGGTTAGCATATTTTCAAAATCTCCTACTTGACCCATAAACTCACGGTATTGCTTTTGGGTGCAATACCCATTTACAGGCTCCACAACAGCTCTATTAAACCAGCTTCTATTAAAAAAAACAATTTCCCCAGGGTTTGGCAATTGTAATACATAGCGTTGGAAATACCACTGTCCTTTTTCTGACTGAGTTGGCTCTGGTAACGCCACAACTCTTAACATACGAGGGTTCATATGTTCCACAAATCTCCTAATAGCCCCTCCCTTTCCGGCAGCATCTCTGCCTTCAAATAAAATAACGACCCTTTTCTTTTTTTCAGCAACCCATTGTTGCATTTTCAATAACTCTTCCTGTAATTCGATGAGTTTTTGTAAATACTTTACTCGTCTTAGTGCTTTTTTTACGTTTACTTGTTTGCCTCTAAACAGTTCTAGTTTACCTTGCTTGGATTGTAGCAATTCTAATTCTTCGTCTGTAAGGGTGTCATTAAATTTAGCCATTAGTCGTCAATTTGTTCAACCGATCTATAATATTTACTCACTTTTGTTGGATCAGGGTTAATTAGGTTACCTGCATCTTCTTTGCCCTCATACTCCAAATTAGAAAGCACATATCGAATACTTTCTAGCCGTGCCACCTTTTTATTATTAGAGTTAATGATAACCCAAGGGCTATAAGTTGTATGTGTTCTACTAAACATAGCCTCTTTGTATTGGGTATATTTATCCCACAATTCAGTGGCACGAATATCCACAGGGCTAATCTTCCATTGTTTAATAGCCGTCTTTTTTCTTGATTCAAACCTAGCTGTTTGAATCTCCTTAGATACCGAAAACCAAAGTTTAATAATAATTACTCCATCTTCGTAAAGTAAGTGTTCAAACTCAGGAGTTTGTCTCATAAACTTTTCGTATTGATTATTGGTACAAAAACCCATTACAGGTTCAACCACCGCACGGTTATACCAACTACGGTCGTAAAAAACGATTTCTCCAGGGTTTGGTAATTCTTTCACATATCGTGTAAAATACCACTGTCCTTTTTCAATATTAGTTGGTTTATTAAGGGCTACCACACGCATCGATCGTGGGTTTAAATGCTCGGTAAACCTACGAATAGCTCCCCCTTTACCAGCAGCATCTCTGCCTTCAAAAATAATAGCTATTCGCTTTTTTTTATCTTTTACCCAATTTTGCATTTTGATAAGTTCAACTTGCAAATTGCGCAATTCAGATTCGTATTTAAGAATATATGTAGTCTTTTTTAACCCAATACCTTTTTGAGAAAATAGCTTTTTAAGCTCATTTCTATTCTCAACTGAGTTAAACTCTTCTAAGGAAATAGTTGCTGTGTTGGTGCTTACCATTATGCTTTTTTAAAACCGATTTATAGTTAGTGCTTGTACGAAAAATATCGAATTATATGATTTTAGAGACTTTTGATGAGATTTTTTATTTCTTTTAATGATCTGATGCCTGAGTATCAGTGAGTTAAAAAAATGAAAAATATCGCAAAAAAATAAAAATCTAATTTTACAGAGTTTTCGTACAGGCTCTAGTTAGTAACTAATCAACTAATGTTACAAAAAATAACTTACGTAATTACTAGTGTTAAGTTAAGTGTAGTACTAAAATACTTGTTTTTACTCTCTAAACAGGAATTAGTTTCCAATAACTTCTTCCACCAGTGCGGAATAACAATCTTTATTTGTTTTGTGCAAGAAAATATAATGCAATCTTGATAAGAACGCTTTTATAACAAATAAGGCATGAATAATGCGGGCTAATAGAAAACCATAAAAATAAACTACTCCGAGGCAGAGCCATCGGAGTATTAAGTTCCAAATGGGCTTTCGCCCTGCGAATAAAGAGATTATTTAACTCAATGATAAAACCCAATGGCTAATCGAGTCGTTGAGTTTATCATTTGCATTTACATTTGCAACAGCCTTGATTTGAAAAATCAATGAATAAGCCTATATTTAAGTTCTTGTCAAAAACTAACTTACCTACAATATTTGTTACCTACTAAAACAAATGATAAAAAAATAGACCAATGAACAAAATCTTTAAAACCATAGCAGTAATTGCAATTGTGTTAGCAATAATTGCATTCACAGGTTTCTACTTCGTTAAAAAACAAACAAAGAAAGGAAGCCCTCAAGGTATTGCAGAATATGTTGATACTAATTTAAGCATAAAAATAGTGTACTGTCAGCCTTATAAAAAAGGCAGAATAATATTTGGCACACAAGAAGAAGAAGCTTTGCAGCTCTATGATGCCTATTGGCGACTTGGTGCCAACGAGGCAACCACGCTAGAAACCAATCGTAATTTAATTTTTGGAGACAATATCTTAAAAAAAGGGAAATACTCCATCTATGCAGTTCCTGGAAAATTAAGTTGGAAATTTGGCTTTAATTCCGATGCTAACCGATGGGGTGCCAGTGAGCCAGACTACTCTAAAGATTTATTTACTGTAGAAGTTCCTGTAACTTACACGTCTGAAAGTATCGAACAGTTTAATATTAACATTAACAGTAATAAAATTGTATTTAACTGGGACACCTCCCTAATAAAATTACCTTTTAAGGTGGCAGAGTAATTTTGAGCACTAAAGCAAAAGGCTTTTTATGTACATAAAAAGCCCTTTGCAGATTACCCTAAATTTATAGCATTATAGCAATTTAATCGATGCTTAATAGCTCAACTTCAAAAACTAGTGCTGAATGTGGCCCTATATCAGCCCCAGCTCCTCTATCGCCATACGCTAACTCCGATGGGATAAATAGTTTCCATTTAGAGCCAACAGCCATTAGCTGTAGTGCTTCGGTCCAACCTTTAATAACACCACTTACTGGAAACGATGCAGGCTCCCCTCTTTGAACAGAGCTATCAAACACCTTTCCATCAATAGTTGTTCCATGGTAATGCGTAGTAACATTGCTATTGAGCGTTGGCTTATCGCCAGTGCCTTCTGTTATAACGGTGTATTGTAAACCACTTGGTAAAGTAATCACATCTTTTTGAGCTTTATTACCTGCTAAAAAAGCTACCCCATCTTCTTTATTAGTGCCTTGTTGCTCTTTTTGTAAAGATTCAAAAAAAGTGTTTAAAGTTTCTACCACTTCTTCATCACTAATTTTAGGTGATTTACCTGTAAATACATCTTGCACCGCTTCCGTAAATTCATTTATACTCAAGCCTTTAAGTCCTTGAGATTGCAAGTTTTTAGCAATACTTACACCTAAACTATAACTTACTTTCGATAATTCTTCTGCCATTTTTTAATTTAATTTGTTAAGAAAATTTCTAATAAAGTCGCAAAACTAATAAATATCGCGCTCATGTTTTTTAGTGCCTAACAATCCATTAAAAACAGAAGTGGTCATAGATAGAATAATACTAAACAAAAAAGCCCACCAAAAACCATTTACATGAAAACTAGACACCAACCAATCTGCCAATAAAATATTTATAGCATTAATAACCAATAGAAAAAAGCCAAGTGTAATTACGGTTACGGGCAAGGTAAGAAACACTAGTATTGGCTTTATAAGTGCATTTATAACAGCAAGTGCCAGTGCCACCCAAATAGCTGTACCAAAACCATCTGCACTTACGCCAGATAATAACCACTCTGAAAACATTACAGCGAGTGCTGACACTAAAATTTGGACGATAAAATTCATTTTACAAAAAAGTTAAGTTCATATCTATAGAATAGAAACACTCGTTGGTTAACCTGACTAAACCAGTAAAGCCATTCTGCAATTTAGCTTTTTAAAATGTCGGGATGACAGGATTTGAACCTGCGGCCTCTCCGTCCCTAACGGAGTGCGCTAACCGGACTGCGCCACATCCCGAATAAATAATGATGTAATTAATAGAGCGCAAAACTCAGCAAATTATTATCATCTTACAACCCTATTCAAAAGCATTTTTTGGGATAGGCAAAATACCTATTAATTAAAATTAGGTAATCTACCAATAAACTAGACTGAAGCAGAAAATAACTTTGTGTTATCATATTTTTTACGCAATGCTAATGGCCCTTACACCTAACCAACAAAAAGAAGCGATTTATCATACCTCCGAGATAATTGTTAACTCAAACGGAAGGGTGCTAAATGCCGACAGAAAGTTTTGTGAAATAATGAATTGCAAAAGTCCAACGGTTATACATAATTCAATGCTGCTTGACTTAGTGTTAGAAAAAGACAAAAAAAAAGTGGTGAACGCTTTTATTGATACATTTTATGGTCGTAAAGAAGGAAAAATTTTCGAAGTGAGCTTACTAGACTATAAGCAAAACATAATAACAGTAACCTTTAATTTATTTCCTATAAAATCATCCAATGGCGAAAAGTCAACTTTGCTAATTCGAAAAAAGATGTTCTAATTTTTTTCATTTTATTTGTTAGAGCTCATTACTTTATAAAATTGCTCAATTTAGGTATAAAATTATTTTTTATAGCAATACTTTGCCATACACTCACTAATTTCGCAGACTGTATGGCTATTCATTTTAAGAAGCGTCAATTATTATTTGTTAGCTGTAAATTAGCATGTTGAAAAACATTTCTATTTGCAGAAAAATTTATAGTAAAAAAAACGTTAGATTTATGTTTATCTCATACAGCTTTAACCTAAAATTCTTACCCTAAAATTAAAATCTTAGATGAGACAACTTAAGATTACTCAAAATATTACAAACCGAGAAAATCAATCGCTCGAAAAGTATTTTCAGGATGTTAATAAAATTGAAATGATTACTTCTGAAGAAGAAGTAGTATTAGCACAACGAATACAAGATGGAGACGAAGCCGCTCTAGAAAAATTAGTAAAAGCTAATTTACGTTTTGTCGTGTCGGTTGCTAAGCAATATCAAAATAAAAGTCTTACCCTAAATGATTTAATTAACGAAGGTAATTTAGGCTTAATAAAAGCAGCTCAAAAATTTGACCATACGCGTGGGTTTAAATTTATATCTTATGCTGTTTGGTGGATTCGCCAGTCGATTATGCAAGCCCTTGCAGAGCATTCTCGCTTGGTTCGTATTCCGTTAAACAAAGTAGGTAGCTTAAATAAAATAAACAAAGCAATGGCTGAGTTGGAACAAAAATACAACCGTGCCCCTACCGATCAAGAGCTTGCTGAAATACTTGAAATGGATGACAAGGAGCTTAAAGGAACTATGAGTGCGCGAACAAGGCACGTATCGGTAGATGCCCCTTTTGCAGATGGAGAAAGCAATTCGCTACTTGATGTATTGGAAGATAAAGGTATTAGCAAAACAGATGGCAACTTGGAATATACAAGTTCTTTGCAAATAGAAACGGAACGCTCTTTAGCTACTTTAGACCCAAGAGAACAACAAGTATTAAGAATGTACTTTGGTATTAGCACGCCAACTGCGGTTTCACTAGAACAAATTGCTGAAACATTAAGTATAACACGTGAGCGTGTTAGACAAATTAAAGAAAAAGCTATTAAAAAATTACAACACGATTCTAGAAATAAGCTACTTATTGATTTTTTAGGATAGTAATTAGAAAATTCACCAATAAAAAAGCCACTCAATGAGTGGCTTTTTTATTGGTGAAAAACTAGTGTTAAGTTAAGTGTGAAATGGTGGTTAAGTTGAAGTTATTTATGTTTTTAGCGAAGTAAAAAAATAGGAGCATAGCTTTGCTACGTGAATATTTTTTTAGGAAGTTAAAAGCGGAAAGAACAAAACTTGGGCTGACAGTTTACACTTAACTTAACACTAGACTTGATACCCATTTAATTTCATGATACCGCATGATACAGAATAATACAGAATTTTTAAATTAGAAGGTATTACCTATTAGGTAAATAAGATAATTGCACCCTAAATTTAGCATCAATCGCTCCCAATTTTTTATAAGCTGCATTAGAAATACGAATAACCACTTTCGTATTTATCCCCGTATTTGGCAACTTACCAATCACACGTACAAACACCATTTGGTCATTCATTTCATTTTTAACAGCTATAATTGATCCCACTTTTGCTGTTCTATGCAAGGCTAAGTATTTAATGGTACTTTCTGATCCTTCAATAGTGGAAGCCACCCCAGATTCTACTATTTTTTCTATTTCATAACGCCTACTTAGCGAAACTTGACTCGTATCTATTTTAGTAGGGTGCACATAGTTTCCGTTATTGCTTAGCCCTACCATTAATTTTTGTCCTACTTGCAAAGAAGTAGATTGAAGCTGATTCCATTTAATAATATCATCTACTGTAATATTATATATACGAGCAATCCCATAAAGCCCCTCCCCTTGAGTTACTAAATGAATTTGATTCCCTTTTTCAATTACTGGCTTTATTTTTTCTACGATTTCTTTTTCTCCACTAATTTTAATTTTTTGACCAATAGATAAATCTGTAGAAGTCAATTCATTCCACTTTATAATTTCATCAACCGATACATTATAGGTTCTACTTATGCTAAACAGCGTTTCACCACCTTTTACAATATGATAGCCCGTAGTACTTATCGCAATTTTTTTTGCTCTCTTTTTGTAAGGCACTCTGATCACCATACCCACTTGCAGCCCTTTTTTAACTTCGGGCGAAGCCGCAACAACATCGCGCATACTTACCCCATATTTAGTAGAGATAGAAAATACGGTTTCTCCTCCTTCCACTTTGTAGAGTACGTATATTTTTCCATTAATTACCTCCGAACCAATAGAGTCGATAGGGTTGTTAATTGCAAATGCTGGTTGTAACAGACAAAAGCCAAATACGATAAAAAAGAAACGCTTCATTATTTAAAAGTATAATGTAAAATTATAGAATTCATTATTCTTACGCCCATTTGAATAGATTAAAATTTAAGCTATTTTATAAATAAAACAGATTTATTATTCCATTAGTAGAAGAAGAAGCTGTAATTCTAACTATTTTTATAGCTATGAAAAAACGCCTTTTTATTATCAGTATTTTATTCATAAGTCATTTATTAGTTAACAAGGGTTTTGCCCAAACTAAGGTGCTTAAACTCAATATTGATGCCGAAATTGATCCTCGAATGAGTAGGTATATTAAATTAGGGCTAGCAGAAGCTACCGCAGGCAATTATGATGTAGTAATGATAGAAATGGATACGTACGGAGGATTAGTTACAGATGCCAAAGATATTGTAGAATTATTACTTGATTTTGAAAAGCCTTTATATGTATGGATTAATAAAGATGCGGCATCAGCAGGAGCACTAATTTCCATTGCTTGCGACAGCATTTATATGGCACCTGGTGCCAGTATTGGGGCAGCCACAGTAGTAACAGAGCAAGGGGAAGAAGCACCAGATAAATACCAAAGCTATATGCGTGCCACCATGCGTACCACAGCGGAACAAACTGGTAGAGACCCAGCCATTGCCGAGGCGATGGTGGATCAAACCATAGAAATTAAAGGCGTAACAGAAAAAGGAAAAGTACTCACATTTACCACATCAGAAGCCATTGAGCACGGATTTTGTGAAGGCGAAATGAAATCAATAGAAGCGATTCTTGCCCAAAACATTAAAGGAGATTATGAAATAGATGAATTTTCACTTGGCTTTATTGATAAAATTGTAGCTGTATTTTTAAACCCTTATTTAAGTGGTGTTTTATTAATGATAATTATTGGTGGCATCTATTTTGAGCTGCAAACACCAGGTGTTGGCTTCCCTATTTTAGCCTCCATTACAGCGGCTACTTTATATTTTGTACCCTATTATCTTACAGGGCTAGCCGCTAATTGGGAACTTGTACTTTTTATAGTTGGCTTGCTACTAATTGTTTTGGAAGTGGCAGTTATACCTGGTTTTGGGGTAGCTGGCATTACTGGGTTCACATTCACCTTTAGTGCACTGGTGCTCGTTATGCTCAATAATGATATGTTCGATTTTACATTGGTACCTACAAAAGCAATAATGACGGCATTTATTACTACCATGACGGCATTTATAGCCAGTATTTTAATGGTGTTTTGGGGCGGATTTCAGTTTGCCAGCTCCAATGCTTTTAAACGTATGGCTTTAATGAACACACAAAACAAATCAGATGGCTATTCAATTGGTTTTAAAGAATCAATGATTGGCCAACATGGAATGGTGCATTCGGTGTTACGCCCAGGAGGTAAAGTTATGATTAACAACACTTTATACGATTCTTTAACCAGAGGTTCTTATTTAGATAAAGGCACAGAAATTACTGTTATTGCAGAAGAAGGGAACGCCTTGGTGGTAAAAAAAGTTTGATACCAAAGGTTTTTTAGACTACCTCATCCCTCCCATTAAACTGGCTAGTCCTTTTTTTATTCCACCCATCTTGTTCATGGTTTTCATCATTTTGCGCATATCGCCAAATTGTTTAAGCAGGTTGTTTACTTCTTGCACCGAAGTGCCACTACCACCTGCAATACGTTTTTTACGGCTGCCATTAATTACATCTGGCTTAATACGCTCCAAATTGGTCATAGAGCGAATAATAGCCTCTACGGGCTTAAACGATTCATCGTCCAAATCAACATCCTTTACCGCTTTACCCATACCAGGAATCATGCCCATAATGTCTTTCATACTACCCATTTTCTTAATTTGCTCTAACTGAGTAAGAAAATCGTTGAGGTCGAATTCGTTCTTACGAATCTTTTTATTCAGCTTTCGAGCTTCATCTTCATCAAAGTTTTGTTGGGCTTTTTCTACCAACGAAACCACATCCCCCATACCCAAGATACGACTGGCCATCCTTTCAGGATGAAAAAGGTCTATGGCATCCAAGGTTTCGCCTGTACTTATATATTTTATCGGTTTTTCAACAACGGTTCTAATAGAAAGAGCCGCCCCTCCACGTGTATCGCCATCTAACTTAGTTAAAACAACTCCATCAAAATTTAATCGCTCGTTAAAAGTTTTAGCGGTATTTACAGCATCTTGGCCCGTCATTGAATCCACTACAAATAATGTTTCCGATGGATTAAGTGCTTTTTTAAGCGATTCAATCTCATCCATCATTTGCTCATCTACTGCCAAACGACCAGCGGTATCCACAATTACAATTTTCTTACCTGCTTTTTTTGCATGCTTTATGGCAGATTCAGCAATTTTTATTGCGTCTTTATTTTCAGGTTCGGCATACACTTCCACCTCTATTTGCTCGCCCAATACTTGCAATTGTGTAATGGCAGCAGGTCGGTAAATATCGCAGGCAGCCAACATTACTTGCCGTCCTTGGCTTTTAAGTAACTTGGCTAATTTACCAGTAAAGGTGGTTTTACCAGACCCTTGCAGCCCAGAAATAAGAATAACAGCAGGATCACCTTTTATGCTAATGGGTTCGTTCGCACTGCCCATTAAACTCGTAAGTTCGTCACTTACAATTTTAGTTAATAACTGCCCAGGCGAAACGGAGGTAAGTACATCTTGACCTAAGGCTTTTTCTTTAATAACATCTGTTACTTGCTTGGCAACTTTATAATTTACATCGGCATCAATAAGTGCTTTCCTAATTTCTTTAACCGTGGCAGCTACATTAATTTCCGTTATTCTTCCTTGCCCTTTTAAGGTCTGAAAGGCTTTATCCAGTTTTACACTTAAATTATCAAACATAGTATTATAATTTTTAGAGTTGCAAAGTTAATTTATTCTTTTATAATTGGTCTAATCTAAATCAGTTTAAAGATATTAGCAGTATAATTATCTATTATGCGAAAAATAAATTTTAAAGATCAGATTCTGCCTCATTTAGTAGCAATCATTCTATTTCTTTTAGTAACCATTATCTACTTTAAACCTGTGTTTTTTGAGCATAAATCTCTCATTCAGCACGATATTCAGCAGTGGGAAGGTGGAGCCAAAGAGCTACTTGATTTTAGAGAAACCACAGGCGAAGAAGCATTATGGACAAATTCTATGTTTAGTGGTATGCCTGGCTATCTTATTAATGTACAATGGGGAAATACCGTTCTTGGCAAATTGCAAGTAGCCATGGCGTTGGGGCTACCTCACCCTGTAAGAATCGTGTATCTTTCTTTTTTATGTTTTTATATTTTATTGCTTTCTTTTGGTGTAAGACCTTATTTAGCCATTGCTGGAGCTTTAGCATTTGGCTTATCATCCTATAATATAATTGGCATTGGAGCAGGGCATAACTCTAGAATTGCCGCTGTTGCTTTTATGCCTTTAGTACTGGCAGGTATTAGAACTGTTTTTAAAGGAAAGCACCTTTTAGGGTTTACAATAACCGCCCTAGCGGTTGCACTAGAGTTAAGAGTGGGGCATTTGCAAATTACCTATTACTTGTTTTTAATGATTGCTGCTTATGGCATTTCAGAATTATTTTTTGCTAGTAAAAACAAAGCGTTCGTGCCCTTTTTTAAACGAAGTGGCATACTTGTATTGGCGGGCACACTAGGGTTAGCCACTTTTATTGGCTCTTTGCTTAGCACAATGGAGTATAGCAAACACTCCATTCGTGGTAAATCGGAACTGAGCCAACTAGAAACTGGTGAGAATACGGATGGCCTCACCAAAGCCTATGCGTTTGAATATAGCCAAGGAATATTTGAACCCATGACCTTATTTATTGCGAATATCATGGGTGGCTCATCTAGGCAAAAATTATCATTGAGTTCAGAAACAGGCAAATTTATGCTAAAACAAGGAGCCTCTAAAGCGCAAGTTGAGCAACAATTACAAGCGATGCCAACGTACTGGGGACCTCAGTCCTATTCGGCTCCTTATTACGCAGGAGCCATTATTGTTTTTCTTTTTGTGCTTGGGTTAATTACATTACCAAAGCAACATACCATTTGGTTAACAGTAGTTGCTGTATTAGGCATTATGCTAACTTGGGGCAGCAATTTTAGCAGTTTTAACTACTTTATGTTCGACTATTTTCCTGGATATAATAAATTTAGATCCGTAACTTTTGCCATCATTATACCGATTATAGCCATGAACTTGATTGGTTTTATTGGGTTAGAAAAATTTTTAAGCTGTGAATGGGATACTAAAACAAAGAAACATCTTATTATTGCTTTAGCCTCTACGGCTGGCTTTGCTTTACTCCTATGGTTGTTTGCTGGTTTATTTAGCTATAAAGGTGGAGTTGACACACAACTACCCGAATGGTTAACAGCACCATTAAGAGCCGACAGGCAATCACTATTAAAAGGAAGTGCTTTAGCTTCATTCTTCTTTATTTCCATTATAGGTGCTGTATTATACGGTATGTTTACCAATAAAATTAAGCCAGCTATACTGTACTTTACGCTATCTTTTTTAATGTTGATAGATTTGTGGAGCACCGATAAAACACTGTTAAACGAACGTAGTTTTAAAAGAAACCCAACTCGTGCTTTCTTTCAAAAAACCGAAGCTGACAACCTGATATTACAAGATAAATCGCTCTATTATCGAGTGTTTAATTTGCAAAATCCGTGGAACGAAGCTCGTACCAGTTATTATCACAAATCTATTGGCGGCTACCATGGCGCCAAAATTAGGCGTTACCAAGATTTGATTTCAAGTGCGATTACTGCCGAACACCAAGAAGTTATTAACGTGCTTAGAAGTGGATCAATAGACTTTTCAAGTTTAGGTGTATTAAATATGCTCAACACCAAATACCTTGTATTGGGGCCTGGTAAAGATGCTGTGGTAAAAAACGAGGTAGCTAATGGAAATGCATGGTTTGTAAGAGAGGTAGAATCAGCAAATTCTGCCGATGATGAACTTGTAAAAATCCAACATATAGATACAAAGTTTGTTGCCGTAATTGATAAAACAAAGTTTGAATTAACGAACAAAGAAATTAGCAATAATGGAACCGTTGAGCTTACTAATTATAAACCCAACCACCTAATATATACGTCAACCAATGATGCCGCAGGATTAGCAATATTTTCCGAAATCTATTATAAAGACGGGTGGAAGGCGAGTATTAATGGACAACCAGCTCCAATAATAAGAGCCAATTATGTACTAAGAGCGTTAGAAATTCCTGCAGGAAAACATACCATCGAATTTACATTTGAGCCCTCTATTTATAGCTGGGCTAACCCTGTAATGATGGCAAGTAGCTGGTTAATAATTTTATTGATTTTTGGAACGTTAGCAGTAGAGCTTGGCTTTGTTAGAATTACTAAGCGTTAATAATATTTAATTAGTAATTGAACATTAGTAATTGAACATTAGTAATTGAACATTCATGTGCTTAATTTTTTTATCTTATAAACAACATAAAGATTACCCTTTAATCATTTTGGCCAACCGAGATGAGTTTTATAACCGACCCACTTTGGCAGCTAATTACTGGGCAGAAAACCCAACTATATTAGCAGGTAAAGATTTAGAAGGCGGAGGCGCATGGATGGGTGTAACTAAAAATGGCTACTTGGCACTATTAACCAATTATAGAGATGTTGCCAATATAAAATCCAATGCGCCAACACGAGGCAAACTAGTATCAAATTATTTAGCAGGTGAGTTTAATCCTAAAGAATATTTATTAGCACTGAGCAAGTCTGGAGAAAACTATAATGGCTATAACCTAATTGTAGGCAGCTTTAATGACCCTTGGTATTATTCTAATTACGGCACTAAAATAGCCCAATTAGGCACAGGTTTATATGGGCTTAGTAATGCATTACTCGATAGCAAATGGCCTAAAATTGAATCCGGAAAAGCAGCACTTGCCCCTCTCCTAACTACACCAAAATTAGATAAGGAAGCCCTTTTTAATGTAATGACTAACCAACAAAAAGCAGAAGATAATAGTTTGCCACATACAGGTTTATCCATCGAAAAAGAGCGAGCTATTTCTTCTCGGTTTATCAATATTAAAGGCTATGGCACAAGATGCACCACGCTAATAATTATGGATAAAAACGGAAATCTTGAGTTTACCGAACGACAATATGTAAATGGAATTGTAACAGGAGAAGATAGCCAGTATCTATTTAAAGTGAATTAAACTACCCCGAGGCAGAGCCATCGGAGTATTAGCCCGCATTATTCACCCTAAAATTAATACATGTTTATAAAGAGCTTATTTTCAACCAAATACCCCAAATTTTCCTGTAAAAAATCACTCCCCAATTTTGGATAACTATATTTTT
The DNA here is from genome assembly GCA_964524405.1 of uncultured Roseivirgaceae bacterium. Taxonomy (GTDB): domain Bacteria; phylum Bacteroidota; class Bacteroidia; order Cytophagales; family Cyclobacteriaceae; genus JAKISE01. The sequence continues at coordinate 7,913 of CAZGDC010000014.1, read as the reverse complement.
AGTTGTATTTAGTGGGCGCATCTACTTCGTTGCTAACTACTTGAAATACAATTGTATATCTACATAGTTAGACGCCTTGTATCTACACCCACTAAATTCCATGAATAATGCGGGTTAGTTGAAGTTTGCTTTGCAAACAATCTTGTTTCCGACCCAAAGGGTCGGGGAATTAAACCAAATGGGCTATCGCCCTGCGATTAATAAAATTTATAATAGTGTTGAGTTGGATTGCTCTTGGTTAGCTTTTTAATTTCGTCCATATCATTTGGAGAGCTTAGCGCAATAATTACCTGAGCATTTGTTAATTGCACTAGAGCCAGCATATTTTGTAAAATAATACCATAAATATCTCTGCCAATTTTATTCGCATTGTTTGATACCCATTGAAACCGAACTTGGTTCTCTACTAATAACTGTGCAACTCTCTTTCCCTTTTTGCCAGCACCCCAAAGCACCAAGGACAAAGAGCTATCATAATCTTGATCTAAAAAATGCATCACTTTTAATTCAGTAAATCTATTATCGGCATAGTTAGGGTCTGTTCGTGAAGTTCGATATTCATAATCTCGCCAATAATGAATTACCTCCGTTACATGAGCTATTTTTAATCCGCCTTTTTTAAACCGAAAAGCCAACTCATAATCTTCAGGATAAACCTCTGAATTAAATCCACCACAGGCCTCGAAATCCGTTCGTGCAATCATCCAGCATGGAGATGGAATGGTACACTCCTTATAAATTTCGCTAAAATTAGAGGAGCAGCAAGTTAAGTTATTAAGCCAGTTGGCATAATTAATATACCCTTCTCTAAGAGTAGATTCACTAAAATATTTTACTAAGCCTACGGCTAAAAACCCTGCACCTTTTGTAGTTAGAGCCCCCACCATCAGCGCAATTTTATTAGGCGACATTAAATCATCAGAATCCATACGAGTGATAAAAATACCTTTAGAATATTTATAAGCCATTTTAAGAGCAGCAATTATACCCCACTGCCTATTTGAATATACATTAACACGTTTATCTAGTTTCGCATATTTGGTAATAATTTGAAAACTAATATCGGTGGAGTGGTCATCTACTGCAATAAGTTCCCAGTTAAGATAGGTTTGTGCTAAAATAGAGTCAAGGCACTCCTCTAAAAATGGAGCCGTATTTTTAACAGGCATCACTATGCTAACCAATGGTTCTAAACTCATACTATTTATGGTTTTTGCCGATGCGCTTTTTTTTGAGCTTGGTGCTTTTTGCTGTTCAATCTTTTTTTGATGGATGATTTCGTAGGTTTTGTAGCTTTTCGCTTTTTAGGAATGTGAAATGCGGCCTTCAATAGATCATCGAGTTTTTTAAGTACTAGCTCTTTGTTCATTAATTGCGAACGGGTTTCTTGCGAAGTAAGTAGCAACACCCCATCATTGGTAAGTTTATTTGCCCATTTAGCTAATAGTAAATCCCTCTGTTCATCCATTAATATGTTAGAATTAATGATATTAAACCGCAAACCCACTTTAGTATTTACCTTATTTACGTTTTGCCCGCCAGGGCCAGCACTTCTTGAAAAATTAAATTCAAGTTCTGGCAAAATATCGACAGATGTTATCTTAGTTAAACCCACACTGCAATTTACAATAGAACATAAAAAAACCGAGCAAGCTCGGTTTTTTTTATGTCGTGTTAAAAATAACTACTCGACTTAGAAATTGAAAAGTAATAACTCATTGAAATTGACTTATCACATCATTTTAATTATGAAATGCCGTAATAATTAGATTGGTATTACTTGCCCGTTACTAAGGCACTGTTAAAGAATAAATGCTTCGAATTTGACGCAGAAATTTTGCTTGTGTTTGAGGCAAAAAACGTAAGCATAGCCGTAGCTATGGTTCTGTTTTTTAACGAAAAAGACAGACAAAATAGCTAGTCAAAAAGGAGTAGTTATTCTTTAACAGTGCCTAAGCTACACTAGATTGTACATATTGTACATCCATCCAGCTACCTATATTCAACACATTTTCAACTCCTTGGTTTTTAAGGTAAGCTTCAGCGTATCCGCTACGGTTTCCAGAAGCACAACATAATAAAATAGTACCGCCCATTTGCTTTAACTCCTCAATTCTAGTAGAAATCTCATCTAAAGGTATGTTAATTGTACCTTCTGCATTTCCATACTCAAATTCAAACGACCCTCTAACATCAATTATAGTGTTATTAGTGTCGTTAATTAATTCTCTTAATTCCATCGTTTGCCTAATAATTTAAAATTAAGGCGCAAAATAAATCTATTATAGCATAGCCGTATGTATAATAGATCACATAGTATGTATTTAATTGAGTTTAAGTATTTTCTAAGTTATTAACGTGATGGTAATTTACCGTGATTAGTATATTTTTAACTTATTGAAAATAAAGGTCTTTAGTCTTATGTCTTTAGTCTTTAGTCTTTAGTCTTATGTCTTACACCCGAGGCAGAGCCATCGGAGTATTAGTTGGAGTTTGCTTATCCTTAATAATGCGAGCTAAGCAATGCGTAAAATTTGCATGTTACAAACTAATACAGCACCTTTACAAACCGTTCGGTCTTATATGATTTCAACCAAAGAGCATATCATTCAACAGTCATCAGCTTTGTTTAATACCAAAGGATATAATGGTTGCTCTTTGCAAGATATTATGGAGGCCACAGGTCTTAAAAAAGGTGGAATATATAACCATTTTAAAAACAAAGATGAAATTGCTTTTGAGTCGTTTGACTACTCTTTTAATTTAGTTAAAGAACGGTTTAGAGAAGGTTTATTAAACTGCAAAAATAGCTTTGAAAAGATTATGGCTATTATTTCTGTGTTTGAATCTTTTCACACCAACCCTGTTACTTTGGGTGGTTGCCCCATTTTTAACACAGCTGTTGACTCTTCTGGCATTCATCCTTCGTTAACCGAAAAAGCAAGAACAGCCATTAACCACTTAAAAAGATACATAGAAATTAAAATTGACGAAGGCATTGAATCGGGCGAATTTAAGATCAATATTAAAAGTGAAGAGCTGAGCACACTCATTATTTCCAGTATGGAAGGCGCCCTTATTATGGCACGTGTAAATAACGACTCGGGCCCTGTACGAACTGTGGTAAAACATTTAAAAAAACAATTGACTACAAGCGTTAAATCATAATTTTTTTACCTTTTAAAAGACCAATTGGTCTTAATCATGAATAAAACGAAAATAAAAGAACCTTTTATGTTAAGAGCACTTAGGTGGTCTTACCCAAAAATAGAAAAAATAGCCCCAAGAGTTGCCCATAAAATCGCATGGAATTTATTCTTTTCTCCTTTTCGATTTAAACGCCCAGCTAGAGAACAAGAAATTTTTGAACAAGCTACTATTACTTCCATTACTCTCAACTCCAAATCGGTTGCATTATTTCATTGGGGTAAAAAAAGCGACCCTCTTGTAGTGGTAGTGCATGGGTGGAGCGGCAGAGCTACTCAGTTTCATGCATTTATTCAACCACTACTTAACCAAGGCTACCAAGTAGTTGGCTTTGATGCACCTGGGCACGGCCAATCCGAAGGAAAAAGCACCAATATTAAAGAATTTTATGAAGTAATATCTCATATTAAAGATAACATAGGTAGTATAAAAATTGGCATTGGTCATTCGTTTGGTGGAGTTTCACTACTTTACTCCATTAAAGAAAGGCTTGACTTAGATACCGTTATTATGATTAGCTCGCCCACCATTGGAGAAGACATTCTAACCAATTTTCGTGAAAAAATAAATGCTTCTATTCATACTTCCTACGCCATACGAAAAATGGTGGTTCAAAAATTCGGTTTAGATTTTGAAGAAATAACAGCTTGTGAAATCGCAAAAATATCGCCCGTTAAAAATCTTTTTATTATCCACGATAAAAATGATACGGAAGTACCTTATAATAATGCCCAAGCCTTACATAAAATAAACGCCAAAGCAGAATTATTATTAACCAATGGGTTAGGCCATACACGTATTTTAAGAGATGCTAACGTGGTTGATTCTGCTTTAAAATTTATTAAAAATTACAATAATCAAGGCTAGATAATACTTCGTTTATCCCTACGGTTTGTTGTATTTTTACCTTTTAATATTTTAGATATGGAAGAGGTAAAAAAACTAGTTTTAAATGATGTGCATGTGGCATTGGGTGGAAAATTAATCCCTTTTGCTGGCTATAATATGGCCGTTAGATATACCTCTGACATGGAAGAACACATGACGGTTAGAAACGGAGTAGGTGTTTTTGATGTATCGCATATGGGCGAGTTTTTTGTAAGAGGCTCTAAAGCCCTCGACCTTATTCAAAAAATTACCAGTAATGATGCTTCTAAATTAACCCCTGGTAGAGCACAGTACTCTTGTTTTACGAATAACGAAGGTGGAATTATAGATGATTTAATTGTTTATAAACTAAGCGATGAAGAGTATATGCTTGTGGTTAATGCCTCTAACATACAAAAAGATTGGGATTGGATTAGTAGCCATAATAATTTAGAGGTAGCACTTGAAAATGCATCTAGTCAATATTGCTTATTTGCTGTTCAAGGCCCAAAAGCTACCGCTGTTTTACAAAAGTTAACAGAAGTAAAGCTAAGTGAAATAAAATACTACCATTTTGAGCAGGGTGCAATTGCAGGAGCTTCTGAGGTAATTATATCTGCCACTGGTTATACGGGTTCTGGCGGGTTTGAACTTTATGTTAAAAATAAAGACGCCAAAACCGTATGGGAGGCCATTTTTAAAGCAGGGAAAGAGGAAGGCATACAACCAATAGGATTAGGTGCTCGCGACACCCTGCGAATGGAAATGGGTTTTTGCTTGTATGGCAACGACATTAACGACACCACTTCTCCCCTTGAAGCAGGTTTAGGTTGGATAACAAAATTTACGAAAGAATTTACTAACTCTGATGCGCTAAAAGCGCAAAAAGAAAATGGGGTAAGCAAAAAATTAGTCGGTTTTGAAATGATTGATCGGGGCATTCCTCGCCACGATTATAGGTTAGAAAATGAAGCAGGCGAAGAAATAGGAATCGTAACTTCAGGCACACAATCGCCTATGCTCAATAAAGGAATTGGCATGGGCTATGTTAAAACTAACTATGCCAAACCTGGCACCATTATTTATGTAGCTGTTAGAAAAAGAAAGCTGAAAGCTGAAATTAAAAAGCTACCTTTGGTTACTATTTAACTATTTTTTAATTGAAGTATAAAAAACACATCATACTCGCATTTTTTTTTAATATAATTATCTCGCTTTCTTTTGCTCAATCATTTTTAGTGTTAGAAAAAATGGGCACAAAAAAAAGGTTTGTGTATAACCTTGGCCAACAAATTGATTTCCAATTGAAAGGGCATAAATCAATAGAGCATAAAATGCTTACCAATATCTCTGATAGTGCTTTTATATCTAATAATGATACCATTCCTTTTAACTCGGTAAAATTGATTCATATTGGCAATAAGAGAAAATCGGGCATTGCAAGTACAGCAGGGCCTGGGCTAGTAGCAGCAGGTGCACTTATTGTAGCCATAGATGCTATTAATAGAGGACTCATACAAGATGGAGGCTACACCTGGGATACTGGAGTAGGTGCTACTTCAGCTGCTTTAGTAACGTCTGGATCTTTAATTATGATACTTAAAAAGAATAAAAAGAATTTGAGTGAAAATAGTTGGTGGCGTTTACGAAAAGCAGAAATTTACAAATAAGTTATTACTATATTCTATCTGCTATTCCGAACTCAGGTTGTTAAAAGATAAGACTCCCATACAAACCGAATAGAATTATACGTATTTTTAAAAGCTTTATTCGCTTCGGCTCTAGTAAGCCATTCTACTTTTTCAATATTTTCATCCTCTTGAGGAGCCAGATTTTTATCATTAACGCACTCCATCGCATACCATTTAGTACATTTTAATATCCGCTTCTTTCGAAATGTGTACGTATGCCAAGTAGTACAAATCCTTTTTTTCAATAATACGCTAACCCCTGTCTCCTCTTCTACTTCACGCACAGCGGCCATTTTAAATGATTCATCTTTTTCTAATTTCCCTTTCGGAAAATCCCATTTCCCCAGCCTATAAATCAAAAGCTCTTTATCATTATTTTGAACAACACCACCTGCAGCAGTCATTACTTTAAATAACGACATAAAATCAGCTTTGGCTTCGTTATAATTATGTGGCCGAATTACAAACCTAGTTTCATTAAAAGGCTCTTCAACCAATTGATGAATCATTTGCCGTACTTGAGCAGCTCCAGCATCATCAATAAGCACATGGCCTGAAAGCTCTTTCAAATTAATAACTAAATTCGACTTAATTATACAATCAAATACAGAAGAATCAATTGGCTCATCTTCTTTTACAAACTTTACAGGGGTATCATTAATAAATAAATTCATACAAGAACAGTTCTATAATTTCAAACATACTACCAATATTAAAATTGAGCTAGTACCTTTGAAATAAAATTATAGAAATGAGTAAATCTGTTGCTAATAAAGTAGCCGCTTATCTGTTAAAAATTGAAGCCATTAAACTATCTGTTAAAAAACCATTCACGTGGGCATCTGGTTGGCAATCACCTATTTACTGTGATAACAGGCTCTCCTTATCTTACCCTGAAATTAGAACCTATATAAAGAATCAGCTTGCTCAAAATATAAAAGACCGTTTCCCTGATGCTGAAGCCATTGCAGGGGTAGCAACTGCAGGCATTCCGCAAGGGGCATTGGTGGCAGAAGCCCTAAATTTGCCTTTTATCTACATTCGTTCTAAGCCCAAAGGCCATGGCATGACCAATATGATTGAAGGAAAAGTGGTTAAAAAACAAAAAACGGTATTGGTTGAAGACCTTATTTCTACGGGTGGCAGTTCGTTGAAGGCAGCAGACGCCTTAAAAGAAGCCAAAGTAACCGTGCTAGGTATGGCCGCTATTTTTACTTATGGGTTCGATATTTCTAAAAATAATTTTAAAAAAGCAAAAGTTGATGTAATTACCCTCAGCAATTATGCCGCTATGCTCGAAGAAGCGGTTGCCAATAAGTACATTTCAGAAGCAGACCTAATTTCGCTCAAAGCGTGGCGTGTTGACCCTGAAAATTGGAATAGATAATGCCGTTAGCATTTGTAAAGAAAGCAAACTGTCTTCTTTACAAATGCTTGGCAATATTGGCCTCGTCTATTCTAAAATCACCTTTTCTTTTTTAGGATATTTTACACTGTATTTTAACATCAATTCTTGTTGGCTTTTAGGAGCCAAATTTAGTTCCCACTTAATTTCTCCTGTGGCTGCTTCTAATGTTCCATTGGTTATTTCATCAACCGAAACGGATATATCGCTAGTAGATGCTACAGGTATTTGATCGATAATGGTTAATTTAATAGGTTGCGATTTTTTATTGCGCACAATAATTTTAAACCCACGGGAGTCAATTTTATTAGAGCCAACGACTCTTTTTCTTCTAAAATCACCCACTTTTTCGCGCCCAATAATAATATTCTTATCCCTACCTAACGAAATGTCAAGCGTATCGTTTAACGACCTTGCCTCTAAAATCGAACGCCCCACATAGGCATCTTCAAAATACAAATTGGCCTCTCCTTCTAATAAATTATACTGATCCCAATTAATGATGCGAGCAATAAGAAAAGCATCTTTATCCAATTTAGGAACGGCATAATACTCGTAAATAGCATCAATCGCATAACTAGTTAAATCTACCGTTAATTTTTCACCATTCGATTTTATACTGTAAGGCGTTTTTACTTCAAACTCTACCGTGGTTTGGTTTTCGATGGTAGTGGTTTGAACTACGTGACTTTCCATTTCCATATCCGATTCTATGTAATTTTTATCCATCTTTCTAGCCATTT
>CAZGDC010000013.1:0-28262 GCA_964524405.1 uncultured Roseivirgaceae bacterium | reverse complement strand
TTTAAAGCTCAAATCTGATTTTTCTATCGCATCTTCAATCGAAACTAAATCCAATCCAATTTTTTTATCATTTTCAACATTCGGCTCAACCGCCAATATTTCAAACCCTTGATTAATAAGTGATTGTACTACATACAAAGCAGGACTCTCTCTTAAATCATCAATATCTGGCTTAAAGGCTAATCCAAAACATGCAATTATTGGTTTTCTTCCTTCTTTGAGCTCAAAGGCTAATGCTTTATTTTTAATCTTTTCAATTACCCATTCCGTTTTGTAATTATTAATTTCTCTTGCAGTCCTTATAATCTTGGCTTTTTCTTTAAACTCAGAAACAATAAACCAAGGATCTACTGCTATGCAATGCCCCCCCACACCAGTGCCTGGCTGTAAAATATTAACACGTGGGTGTTTATTGGCAAGGTTTATTAGCTCCCATACATCAATATCAGCTTCATCGCAAATCATAGAAAGCTCATTGGCAAAGGCAATTTGCCCATCTCGTGAGGCATTTTCTACTAATTTACACATTTCAGCTGTCCGAGCATTGGTTTGGTGCAATTCACCTGTAACAAATAAACGGTAAAAATCAGTTGCCTTTTCAGTCGAGGCTGTATCTATACCTCCAATGGCACGATCGTTATTTTTTAATTCATAAATAATATTGCCTGGCAATACCCGTTCGGGGCAATACGCAATATGAATTGTTTCTTTTAATTCGGGGCGTTCGTCAAAAATCAGTTTCGCCATTTTTTCGGTGGTTCCCACCGGTGAAGTAGATTCAATAATAAATAAATTACCTTCCTCTAAATGGGGGATTATCATTCTTGTAGCAGATTCTACATATTTTAAATCGGGCTCATGGTCATCTCCTTTAAATGGGGTAGGAACAGCTATTAAAAACACATCTGATTTTTCTGTTGATGTAGAAGCCTTTAAATATCCTCTTTCCACTCCATGTTTCACTAGCCCATCGAGAGCAGGTTCTACGATATGAATCTTTCCACTATTAATCGTATCCACTACTTTTTGTTGTACATCAACCCCTAATACGGATATTCCTTTACTTGCAATTAATGCGGCTGTGGGTAGACCAATATAACCTAGCCCCATCATTATTACATTTATGTTTTTGTCCATTATCTTAAAAAATTACATTTTAGGGTTTGTAGATGTATGATAAACTTCTAGTACCACTACTTTTTCTTTTAATACGTGATATACAATTCTATAACTCCATCGGAAATATCTGCGAATGCCTCCGATTATTTGGGTAGTATTCATCTAATTGATATAAAAATGGATTATAGGCAAGGGCTTTTGAAGTAAGTATTATTTCTGATTTTACTTTATTGGCACTTGTAGGTGAGTTACTTGCAATAGTATTACAAAAATAATCTAGGGAAGCAACGGCCTTTTGCGTCCATTCGACTTTTAGCTTCACAAGCTTTTCTCAAGTTCTTCAATAGATACTGTATTACCATTTTTAGCTTCTTTAATGGCTGCGTCAATATCAGCTTTGTAAGCCAATTGATTTAGTGCAACCCCCTTAGAAGTATAGGCAACTATCGACTCTTCTTTACTTAGAACCTCAGCCACAAAATTTCTTAATTTGGATAATGTATCAGGGTTATCTGTTTTAGCTATGTAGTAATGTAATCCTGATTTAATTTCTGCTATACTTTCCATTATACACTATTTAAATTTATATCAAATCTTACTTTAAACAAAAATATCTGTTTTTATGCAATATTTCCTAATCTCTTATAAGAAGTAGCCATTATAAAGGTCTGCTTTAGGTTGCTACGGGTTCCCGCCTTCGCGGGAATGACGGTTATATTAAGGAGGTTTTTTTAATAATTTCTAATACCTGTTTACTCGTAGTTCCATCACCATAAGGGTTAACAGCTTTGGCCATGGCTTCATAGGCTTTTGGGTTATCTAATAACTCAAAGGCTTCTTTTAAGATAACCTCTTTATTAGTGCCTACCAATTTGGCGGTACCTTCTTCTATGCCCTCCTGCCGTTCGGTTACATCGCGCATTACTAGTACGGGCTTGCCCAAAGTAGGGGCTTCTTCTTGAATGCCGCCAGAATCGGTCAATACAAAATATGATTTTTCCATTAACCAGATTAATGCGGGATAATCTAAAGGCTCAATTAAATGAATGTTGGTGGTGTCGCTTAATTCTTGGTTCACAATACCCCGTACATTTGGGTTTAAATGCACGGGGTATATGATTTCAACATCAGCATACTTATTGGCAATTTCTTTAATGGCACTTACCATATTTTCAAAGGGCTTACCAAAGCTTTCTCTACGATGCCCTGTTACTAGTATTACACGTTTTGATAAGTCTATGCCCTTAAAAAGGTGTTCAATAGAAGATTGATCCTTTCGTTTTAGTAGGTTTAACCCTAGCAGCAAGGCATCTATTACGGTATTGCCTACGGCAAAAATATTTTTTGTTATACCTTCCTTTTGTAGGTTCTCAACAGCTCTTTGTGTAGGCGCAAAATGATAGGTTGCCAAATGCCCTGCTAATATCCTGTTTCCTTCTTCGGGAAACGGAGAAAACATATCGCCACTCCGCAAACCAGCTTCTAAATGGGCTACTTTTATTTGATTATAATAGCCTGCTAAAGCACCCACAAAAGCGGTGGTGGTATCGCCTTGTACAAAAATTAAATCTGGTTTTTCTATATCTAAAATGGGTTTTAAACCTAAGAGTGCTTTGGAGGTAATGTCATAAATAGTTTGATTTGGCTGCATTAATTCCAAATCATAGTGAGGCTTAATTTCAAAAAAATCAAGCACTTGATAGAGCATTTCTTTATGCTGGCCTGTTACGGCCACCACTACTTCCATGGCACGGTCGGCCTTAAAAATTTTAATTAAAGGAGCCATTTTTATGGCTTCGGGACGGGTACCAAAAATGAAGATTACTTTCAAATTAATTAATCTATTAGATGCAAAACGGATTCCGCACAAAAATAAAGGAAAAATTATGCAAACTCGATGATTAAATAGTTAAGCCTTCATTATTCATGAATAATGAAGGTAAGAAATGAATTTAATTAGCACTCATTCCTACATAAACAATCTTATCATTTTTTATTATAAATATCAGTTATCCCATTTATCAATTCAATTGTTGAACTCCATCCAAGTTTTTTAATCTTATTTACATCCATCAATTTTCTTGGCGTACCATTGGGCTTGCTTGTATCCCAAATAATAATGCCATTATACCCAACAATATTCTTTATTGTTTGGGCAAGCTCTTTTATACTTAAATCGTTACCTGTTCCCACATTTACAAAGCCTGCTTCATCATAATTTATGATTAAAAAATAACAAGCACTCGCAAGGTCATTAACATGCATAAACTCTCTTCTGGGTGACCCATCTCCCCATAAAGTTATGCTTGGTGTGGTTGTGTCTTGATTTATTTGAACTCCGTACTTTTTTAGAATAGGTAGTATTTCACTGTTAGCGTGTTCTCCTGTTATTCCTTCAATTGGTTGTAAATTAAAATCTTTTCTTATGGTATCCCAATCTTCTAACCCTAACGCCTTTCCCAATTTCATTTTTCTAATAAGTGCGGGCAACACATGAGATGTTTCCAAATTATAATTATCGTTAGGGCCATATAAATTGGTGGGCATGGCCGAAATAAAATTACACCCATATTGTGCCCGATAGGCATCACACATTTTTATGCCTGCAATTTTTGCAATGGCATAAGGCTCATTAGTGCTTTCCAATTCTCCCGTAAGTAGATACTCTTCTTTGAGTGGTTGAGGTGCAAACTTTGGGTATATACAAGATGAACCTAGGAATAATAATTTTTTAACTTTATTAAGATAACTATTGTGAATAATATTGGATTGAATCATTAAATTATCATACAGAAAATCTGCTCGATACGTGTTGTTTGCTACAATTCCACCTACTTTGGCTGCGGCTAGAAAAACATACTCGGGTTGTTCTTGTTCAAAAAATATTTTTACCTCTTGCTGGTTGCGTAAATCAAGTTCTTTAGAGCTGCGTAAAACAAAATTTACATACCCTTCTTTTTTAAGTTTTCGAAGAATAGCCGAACCAACCATTCCTCTATGCCCAGCTATGTATATCTTAGATTTTTTTTGCACAAAAAATTTCTATTCGTAATAATTATGTATCCTATAGCCTCCATCTTGAAGGTATTGGTCTTTTGTCATTAATTTTAAGTCTGAGGCCATCATATCATTCACTAAGTCCTCTAGTTTGTACTCTCTTTTCCAGCCAAGCTTTTGTTCTGCTTTTGTAGGATCTCCCAAGAGAATATCTACTTCCGTTGGTCTAAAATATTTTGGATCCACTGCAACAACTTCTTTTCCTATTTCAATTTGATATGCTGGATTTGAGCAGCTAACCACGTACGCCTTTTCATCAACGCCTTTTCCTTGAAATGCTATCTTAATTCCTGCAAAAGAAAATGCCATGTTAACAAAATCGCGAACCGTTGTTGAAACACCCGTGGCTATTACCCAATCTTCGGGTTCTTCTGCTTGTAGAATCATCCACATCATACGTACATAATCTTTTGCATGCCCCCAATCCCGTTTTGCATCCAGGTTGCCTAAGAACATCTTTTCTTGAAGTCCCAAAGCAATTTTTGAAGCTGCTCTCGTTATTTTTCTTGTTACAAAAGTTTCGCCACGAATGGGTGATTCATGATTAAATAAGATGCCGTTACATGCAAACATTCCGTATGCCTCTCTGTAGTTAATGGTTATCCAATACGCATACATTTTAGCTACTGCATAGGGAGAACGGGGGTAAAAAGGGGTGGTTTCGCTTTGTGGTGTTTCTTGAACTTTACCAAAAAGCTCGGATGTGCTTGCTTGATAAATTTTTGTTTTTTTTTCAAACCCTAGAAGTTTTACAGCTTCTAAAATTCTTAATGTGCCTGTACCATCTGCATTGGCAACATATTCTGGGGTTTCAAAAGAAACGGCAACATGCGACATGGCTGCTAGGTTGTAAATTTCATCTGGCTGAACTTCTTGAATAATTCGAGTTAGATTCATGGAGTCTGTCATATCGCCATGATGCAAAAATAGCCGCACATTTTTTTCATGAGGATCTTCATATAGATGATCTATTCGATCTGTGTTGAATAATGAAGACCTTCTTTTTAACCCATGAACTTCATATCCTTTATTGAGTAGAAATTCTGCAAGGTAGGCTCCATCTTGACCAGTGATGCCAGTTATTAGTGCTTTTTTCATCTAAAACTCAGTTAAAGGTGCAAATATCAAGTCTTTTATTTCAAGAAGCAATAGGGTTATTTATCCTTTATACTTTTCCAAATACCAATCCACTGTTTTAATAATGCCCGATTCAAAATCTTCATCGGCTTGCCAGCCTAATTCGTTTTCAATTTTGGTGGCATCAATGGCATAGCGTTGGTCGTGGCCAGGGCGATCGGTTACAAAACGGATAAGTTCTTTGTATGGTTTGCCATTATTTGCAGGCTTTTTCGTATCCAAAATGTGGCAAATTTTGTCAACAATGTATAGGTTATCTCGTTCGTTTTTGCCTCCAATATTATAAGTTTCTCCTGATGTTCCTATTTTGTAGGCAAGCTCTATGCCTTTGCAATGGTCGAGCACATAAAGCCAGTCGCGCACGTTTTTTCCATCGCCATAAATGGGGATAGGTTCGTTATTTAATGCTTTTCTAATAATAGTGGGAATCAGCTTTTCATCGTGTTGCTTGGGACCATAATTATTAGAGCAATTAGTGGTAACCACATTCATTCCGAATGTATGAAAATAGGATCGCACTAAAAAATCAGAAGAGGCTTTGGAGGCACTATACGGGCTGTTGGGGGCATAAGGAGTGGTTTCGGTAAATAAACCCGTTGCTCCTAAGCTTCCATACACTTCATCGGTGGATACATGATGAAACCGATTGCTCGCATACTCTTCCTTTACTTTAAAGGGAGCATCCATCCATTTATTTCGTGCTACTTCTATTAAATTAAAAGTGCCATTTACATTTGTTTCGATAAAAGCCTTGGGCCCGCTAATAGAGTTATCGACATGCGATTCTGCTGCAAAATGAAAAACGCCATGAAAATTATAGGTATCAAATAAGGATTCGATAAATTCAAAATCGCGAATGTCACCTTTTACAAACGTGTAATTCGGATTTTTTTCTATTTCTTTTAGATTGCCGAGGTCTCCGGCATAGGTAAGTAAATCAAGGTTAATGAGCCTATGCGTAGGGTTGGCTTCTAAATAATAAGGAATAAAATTGGCGCCAATAAAACCTGCCCCTCCAGTTACTAATATAGTATGCTTATCCATAGGTGTTTTTAAATTCTTTTAATGTGGGTAATAAAAGGTCTTTTTCGGAAGTAATTATTTTGTCTTTCGGAAGTTTCCAGTCAATATTTATATCCTCATCATTGTAAATTATGCCTGATTCAGATAGTGGGGCATAGTAATTATCGGCTTTATAATGAATGGTTGCATGCTCGGATAGTACGGCAAACCCATGGGCAAAACCTCGTGATATATATAATTGATGTTTATTTTTTCCACTTAAAACAAAGCTAGCACTTTGGCCATAGGTCGCAGACTCTTTACGAAGATCTACTATTACATCTAAAATTTCTCCTTCTAGTGCTCTTACCAATTTAGCTTGCGCATGAATGCCTGTTTGCAAATGCATGCCTCTAATTACGCCCAAAGACGATTGAGATTGGTTGTCTTGTACAAAATTTACAGAATACCCAATTGCTTTTTCGAGTAATTTTTGGTTATAACTTTCGTAGAAGTACCCCCTTTGATCTTCGAAAAGTGTTGGTGTAATTAAAAAACAACCGCTAATGTTTGTTTCTTCTATTTTCATTTATACATTATTATGGTACCAATTAATATATTCTTTTATTCCATTTTCAAAATCAAATTTAGGCTGGTATCCCAAAAGTTCTTTTGCTAGGTTAATATTTGCCTGCGAATGTTTTACATCGCCTGCTCTTTCTGACCCAAAAGTGAGCTCGATATTGCTAATAGAACTATTATATGTACTAAGGCGTTGTTTTAATGTTTCAAACATTTTAATTAGCGAAATTCTGCCTCCGTAGGCTACATTAAACACATTATTAATGGCTTTAGGATTGGAAGTTAGTGCTGCTAATTGGTTTATCTGAAGCACATTATCAATGTATGTAAAATCTCTGGAGGTTTGCCCATCGCCATTAATGGTGGGCGACTCCAAGTTTATCAATTGATGAACGAATTTAGGAATTACAGCAGCATAAGCTCCGTTAGGGTCTTGTCGCCTTCCAAACACATTAAAGTAACGTAAACCTATTGTTTCTAAACCGTATGTTTTATAAAACACATCGGCATATAACTCGTTTACGTATTTTGTTACCGCATAAGGCGATAAGGGTTTTCCAATTTTATCTTCCACTTTGGGTAACCCTGGGTGGTCGCCATAGGTAGAAGAGCTAGCCGCATATACAAATCGTTTAACTTTGTTATCACGTGCCGCAATTAGCATATTTAAAAACCCATTAATATTTACCTCGTTGGTAGTAATTGGGTCTTTAATAGAGCGAGGCACCGACCCTAAAGCTGCTTGATGAAGTACGTAATCAACTCCTTTTGTTGCTTTTTGGCAATCGGCTAAATTTCGAATGTCTCCTTCTATTAACTTAAATAGAGGGTTATTATTATGCGGTTCAATGTTTTTTCTTTTGCCTGTAGAAAAATTATCTAGACAGATAATGGCATTATTTTGTTCTAAAAGTATGTCAATTAAATTAGAGCCAATAAAGCCAGCACCTCCCGTAATAAGCACGGTTGAATTTTTAATTAATCGAGAGTGATTGCTCATATTGCTATCTATTAATTAGGTTGATAAGGTATTTTCCATACCCGCTTTTTAATAGAGGTTGGGCTAGTTTTTCCACTTGGGATGCATTTATAAAATTCATAAGGTAAGCTACTTCTTCTATACATCCAATTTTAAGCCCCTGCCTGTTTTCTATTACTTTTACAAATTCACCTGCTTCTATTAAAGATTCTATCGTGCCTGTATCTAACCAAGCAGTGCCACGGTCTAAAATGCCTACTTCCAAGGTTCCTTTCTCCAAATATACTTTATTTACATCTGTAATTTCGAGTTCTCCTCGATGGCTTGGTTGTATGTTTTCAGCAATTTTTATCACTTCATTGGTATAAAAATACAACCCTGGCACCGCAAAATTAGATTTTGGGCTACTTGGCTTTTCTTCAATGGAAATGGCCTTTTTATGATTATCAAATTCAACCACTCCATAGCGTTCTGGGTCGTTTACATGGTAGGCAAACACTACTCCACCTTTTGGTTTTGTGTGCGATTGCATAAGTTGTGCCATGCCAGAACCATAAAAAATATTATCCCCTAAAATCAAGGCAACATCATCATTACCAATAAATTCTTTGCCTATGATAAATGCTTGGGCAAGCCCTTCTGGCTTGGGCTGTACTTTATAAGAAAATTCACACCCTAGTTTTTTGCCATCTCCAAGCAACTTTTCAAAATTAGGAAGGTCTTCTGGGGTTGAAATAATTAATATTTCTTTAATGCCAGCCAACATTAAAGTAGAAAGTGGATAATAAATCATAGGTTTATCATAAATAGGCATTAATTGCTTACTTACGGCCAATGTTAATGGGTGAAGCCTCGTGCCAGACCCTCCTGCTAAAATAATTCCTTTCATTATAATCTTTCTTCCGTTAATGATTTATCTAATGTTCCTTTTACATCAAAAACAACCGTATTTTTAGTTTTAAGTGTTGCCCAGTCAAGTTTAGTAAACACTTTATGCTTTACAGCAAACACAATGGCATCGTATTGCCCATCGGGTTTTTCTAGTAGGTTAATAGAATATTCGTTCTCTACTTCTTTTTTATCAGCATTAGGGTCATACACTTCTACTTGAGCACCAAATTCTTTTAATTCATGTATTACATCAATTACTCTTGAGTTGCGAATATCGGGGCAATCTTCCTTAAAAGTAATTCCTAATATCAAAACCTTAGCATTATGAGCTGTGCCTGCTACATTAAGTAATTTCATTACTCGGCTTGCTACATACGCCCCCATGCCATCATTTACCCTTCTGCCTGCTAGTATTACTTGAGGGGTATAGCCTAAGCTTTCCGCTTTATAGGTTAAATAGTAAGGGTCAACACCAATGCAGTGCCCGCCAACCAACCCTGGCTTAAAGGATAAAAAATTCCATTTAGTAGCTGCTGCTTCCAACACTTCATGGGTGTCAATATCCATTTTATGAAATATTTTTGAAAGTTCATTTACAAAGGCAATGTTTAAATCGCGTTGAGAATTTTCAATTACTTTAGCGGCTTCTGCAACCTTAATAGAACTTGCTAAATGCGTGCCGGCTGTAATAATTTCGCCATATAATGCATCTACTTCTATACCTATTTCAGGCGTACTTCCACTGGTTACTTTTTTAATGTCTGCCACTCGATGCTCTTTATCGCCTGGGTTAATTCGTTCGGGAGAATAGCCGCAAAAGAAATCGGAATTGAATTTTAAACCACTTTCTTTTTCGAGTATTGGTACACAAACCTCCTCCGTAGCTCCTGGATAAACCGTTGATTCATAAATAACAATATCATCTTTTTTAAGAATGCTCCCTATCAACTCACTTGCTTTTATTAAAGGTGTTAAGTCGGGATTTTTATGTTGGTCGATTGGTGTAGGAACCGTAACAATATAAATTTGAGCAACAGCAATAGCCTCGGGTTTAGTTGTAAATCGAAGGTGTGTAGCTTCTAAAAGCTCTTCTTTGCTTAATTCTAGTGTTTTATCAATGCCACTTTCCAATTCGGCAATTCTTTGCTCGTTTATATCAAACCCAATAACCGCTCGTTTTTTTCCAAATTCAGCGGCTAAAGGAAGCCCCACATACCCAAGTCCAATAACTGCAATTTCTTTTTTTATAACTATGCTCATGGTTTTTATTTGCACGCAAAAATAATACGAATGAGGTTAGTAACCTTATCTTGAGTGATTAGTTCTTTTTTATTTAATTTTGCAGCCAAACTTTAATATATGAGCCAGCCAAAATCAAGCAATGAAAATTATAGGGAGGATGAAATTGATTTAAGAAAATTATTCCAAGCCATTGGGAATGGGGTTGCTAATGTAGGCAAAGCATTTATTAATGTCATTATTAGAATAAGACGAATAAGTATAAAGTATAAAATGCTGCTTATTATTATGAGTATTATTGGGGTTGTGGCTGGTGTTTTGTTTAATAAAGTGAGTAAGCCTCATTATAGTGCTACAATGTTACTTTCTTCCGATTACTTTAGTCATAGATTAGTTGAAAGTAGTATAAAAAAACTAGATGCATTATGTGACGAAGAAGACAATGCATCTTTGGCAAAAATACTCGGCATTGATGATGAGGTTGCGATAAATATCAAAGGGTTTGATTTTAGCCCCATAGTAACCGAGAAAGATGTTGTAAATCTTAAAGTATTAAGAGATGAGTTAGAAGCATTAGAAGTGAAGAATCCAAATGTTAAACAACTATTAAAACAAATAGAAATTCAAAATAAGAACGCTTTTATTATTATCGTTACAGTGTATGATAATGCCATTATTGGAAACTTGCAATCGTCTCTGGTAAATTATTTTAGAAATACTCCTTATGTAAAAAATAGAATAGAAGCAACAAAAAATTTACAGGTTTCATTAATACATAAGTTAAAAAATGACCGAATAAAGCTAGACAGTTTAAAGAATTTATTTAACTTAAATTTAAAGATAAATGCCAACAGAAAAGGAGGGGCTGCTCATTTATTTGTGGGGGGGGAGTCTAGCCTATTAGACCCTGTAAGTTTTTACAGTCAAAGCAAGGATATTTATGAGCAAATAGGATTGCTAGAGCAAAGATTAATGCTAGGAAATGATTTTGAACTAATTGATGGATTTACGACTTTTTCTAAACCCAAAAGCCCTGATTTGATAAAGGCAACGGCATTTTCAATGTTATACGCTATTGGCTTAGCTTATTTAATAATTGTATTTATCGAAATTAATAAATACTTAAATAGAGTAGAACAAGAACGTTTTAAAAATTAAGAGAGGGGACTTTAAAAATGATTAAAATTGGCTTAATAAGAGAAGGAAAAGTGCCTGTTGATAAACGTGTTGCACTTACACCAACCCAAGTGGTTAGTTTACAGCACAAATTTGGCGTTAAGGTAGTGGTACAGCCAAGTAAAATACGCTGCTATACCGATGACGCATATAAATTAAAAGGCATTGAGCTAGCAGAAGACATTTCTGATTGCGCTATTTTATTAGGCGTAAAGGAAGTACCAATGCCAGAATTGATTCCCAATAAAACCTATTTCTTTTTTTCGCATACCTCTAAAGAGCAACCGTATAATCAAAAACTGTTGCAAACAATTATTGAAAAGAGGATTAGATTAATTGATTATGAAGGTTTAACGGATACAAGTGGAGCTAGGGTTGTTGCCTTTGGTAGATATGCGGGTATTGTAGGTGCCTATAATGGTATTATGACGTATGGAAAAAGATTAAATCTTTTTAACCTTAGGCCAGCCAATGCATGTTATGATTTGGCTGATCTTGAAACCGAGTACGCTAACGTTAACTTGCCGCCCATTAAAATAATTTTAACAGGAAGAGGCAGAGTATCAAAAGGTTCAGAAGAAGTGCTTTTGGGTATGGGCATTAAGAAAGTAACTCCAACTCAATTTTTATCAAATAAATTTGATTTTCCAGTTTATGCGCAAGTTCACTCAAATCAATATAATAAAACAAAAGACGGTAGCCCATTCGATATTAAGTCATTTCACGCTAACCCTACAGGGTTTGAAGGAGACTTTTTGAAATACGCAAAAGTAGCAGATTTATTAATTGCAGGTGCTTTTTGGAATCCGAAAGCACCTGTTTTATTTACAAAAGAAGAGGCTCTTGAGCCCGAATTTAACATAAAAGTAATTGCGGATATTACATGCGATATTGAGGGTTCAATACCTTCTACTTTAAGGCCAAGTACGATTGCTAGTCCCGTATATGATTATTCGGCAATTGATGGTACAGAACAGAAAGCATTCTCTAACAAAGCTAACATTACCGTAATGGCGGTTGATAATTTACCTTGCGAATTACCCATTAATGCTTCTAACGATTTTGGGGAGCAGTTAATAAATAATGTACTGCCACATTTATTTAATGGCGATACAGACGAGGTAATACAAAGAGCTACCATAACCGACAACGGGCAATTAACCGATAAGTATAGCTACTTGCAAAATTTTTTAGAAGGCAAATAATGCCATATTAACATTGAAAATAGTATAAAATAGTGCCCTCCCGAGTAGTTTCATAAAATAAAAAGACTTTCTAAAAATTAGAAAGTCTTTTTATTTTATGAAAGATAATTAATAATTACCATTTACGATTAATGCCATATTAACATCGAAATGCCGCATTAGATTGGGCTAGCTATTCATAGAAACCAAAAATTCTGCATTATTTCGAGTTCCTTTCATTTTAGCAAGTAAAAACTCCATCGATTCTACAGAATTCATGTCGCTCATAAACTTCCTCAATATCCAAATACGTTGAAGTTCCTCTTTATCCATTAATAAATCCTCTCTTCGTGTACCCGAAGCTGGTACATCAATAGCTGGATAAACTCTCTTGTTAGCTAATTTTCTGTCCAATACAAGCTCCCAGTTACCTGTTCCTTTAAATTCTTCAAAAATAACTTCATCCATTTTAGAACCCGTATCAATTAAAGCCGTAGCCATAATAGTTAAGGAGCCTCCATTTTCAACATTACGAGCGGCTCCAAAGAAACGCTTTGGCTTATGCAGAGCATTGGCATCAACACCACCTGATAATATTTTACCAGAAGATGGAATCGTAGTATTATGTGCTCTTGCCAAACGAGTTAATGAATCAAGCAGGATAACCACATCGTGTCCACATTCTACCATTCGTTTTGCTTTTTCAAGCACAATGTTAGCCACTTTAACGTGGCGGTCGGCCTGCTCATCAAAAGTAGAAGAAACCACTTCTGCTTTTACGCTACGTGCCATATCTGTAACTTCCTCAGGACGTTCATCTATTAATAAAATAATTAGATAAACCTCAGGATGATTTTCTGCAATGGCATTAGCAATTTCTTTTAATAAAACTGTTTTGCCTGTTTTTGGCTGTGCAACAATCATCCCTCTTTGCCCTTTACCAATAGGAGCAAACAAATCCATTACCCTCGTTGAATACCTGTCGGACTTAGAGCTTAAATTTAATTTTTCATCTGGAAATAAAGGCGTTAGAAACTGGAAAGGAATTCGATCTCGAATCTCTTCGGTGGTTCTACCATTAACCAAGCTAACTTTAATTAGCGCAAAATATTTTTCACCTTCTTTTGGAGGTCTAATTTGCCCTAGCACTGTATCTCCCGTTTTTAAACCAAAAAGTTTAATTTGAGAAGGCGATACATAAATATCGTCTGGGCTTGCTAAATAATTATAATCCGATGAGCGTAAGAATCCATAGCCATCTTGCATCATTTCTAATACACCTTCATTTTCAATTAACCCTTCAAATTCACGAATGGTAGAAAGGTTCTTTTTCTTCTCTTGGAAACGCTCGTTTCTAACTGGTTTTTCAGTTGGCTTAACCGCTTTATTTTCTACTTCAGTTTCTGTTTCAGTTTCAGATTCTGTTTCTATTTCAGAGGTGTCGGTATTTGCTTTGTTTTTTTCTCGTAGTTTTAATACATCTGGATGCACTCTTCTGCGAGATTCCGATTTCTCTTTCTTCGGTTTATTTTCAGTCTTTTTTTCGCCCTCTTTTTCACCATCTGATTTTAAATCTGATTTTGGAGAGGCTTCTGCTCCTAAATCAAATGACTTCAACAAATCATCTGTATTTTCTTCTTTTTTTGGAGCAAGAGCTTTGCGAGGATTTTTTCTTGGCGGACGAGCATCTTTTTTAGCTGCTGTTTTTGGCTTAGTTGCTACTTTAACTGGTTTAGCAGGCTTGGATGGCTTGGCAGGCAAGTCTTTTTCAGGCGTAATTGCCTGCTTGTCAAGAATTTTATAAATAAGTTCTTTTTTTGGTAGTTTTTTAAAGTTAGTTACCTCCAACTTTTCTGCAAACTCCTTTAATTCAGAAAGGAGTAGCACATTTAATTCTTCTAACGTGTACATAGATTTGTGTAATGAGTGTTCTTGAATAAGAACATTATGATTTATTAAAATATATAATTAATAATTTGCGTGGTTGTTTTATATAGGAAAACAATAAACGTATTTGATTGAACTGTTACCAGAAGCGGTCTTGTTCGTTAATTGGTTATGCAAGTATAGGGGTTTGCTTTAATATTTTCAAAGAAAATAAAGTTATTTGTACAAAAATCAATATTTATGCTTTAATTAAGTAGCTTTTATTGTTTCATATTGCCTTATTTTGCAGCTTAAATATTATATTAACTATGTTACAGGTTGCTCAAGTTAAAGAAAATAAAGAAATTGTTATTAGCGGATTAATCCGTAGAAATTTTAAAGAAGCGGAACATGCTATCAACACATTATTGGCTTTAGATGATGATCGAAAATCAATTCAACAAAAAAATGATGCCGCATTAGCCGAAGCAAATCAGTTATCGAAGCAGATTGGGCAATTGATGGGGCAAGGCAAAAAAGCAGCAGCAGAGGAAGCTAAAAAGAAAACAGCCGCATTTAAAACGGAGAGCAAGCAATTAGGCGAAGCGCTTAAAAAAGTGGAAGATGAATTGCAGCAATTGCTTTACACCATTCCTAATGTTCCTAATTTAGAAGTTCCAGCAGGCAATTCTGATAAAGATAATAAAGTGCTAAGTACCCATGGCGCTATTCCTGAATTATATGATGGAGCTAAACCACATTGGGATCTAATCGAAAAATACGATATTATTGATTTTGAATTAGGGAATAAGATTACAGGTGCTGGGTTTCCTGTGTATAAAGGCAAAGGAGCTAAACTACAGCGAGCCTTGGTTAACTTCTTTTTAGATGAAGCTACCAATGCAGGATATAATGAGGTGCAACCTCCTATTTTAATTAACCAAGCATCTGGTATTGCTACTGGTCAATTGCCCGACAAAGAAGGTCAAATGTACCATGCAACCCAAGATGATTATTATTTGATACCCACCGCAGAAGTACCCATTACCAATATGTATAGAGACGAAATTTTGAAAGAAGAGGACTTGCCCAAGAAGCATGCAGGTTTTACGCCCTGTTTCAGAAGAGAGGCTGGCTCTTGGGGGGCTCACGTTCGTGGGTTAAACCGATTACATCAGTTTGATAAGGTGGAAATTGTACAAATTCAACATCCCGATAAATCGTACGAAGCATTGGATGATATGAGTAATTACATTCAATCGTTACTCAAAAAGCTAGAGCTACCCTACCGAGTACTATTGCTTTGTGGAGGCGATTTAGGTTTTACATCTGCCATAACCTACGATATGGAGGTGTTTTCTGCGGCACAAGAAAAATGGTTAGAAGTAAGCTCGGTAAGTAATTTTGAAACTTACCAAGCCAATAGGCTTAAACTTCGATTTAAAGGAGCCGATAAAAAAACACAGCTATTACACACCCTTAATGGAAGCGCCTTGGCGTTGCCAAGAATTGTAGCGGCTATTTTAGAAAACAATCAAACACCAGAGGGAATTAAAATTCCTAAAATATTAGTGCCTTATTGCGGGTTTGATACGATAAATTAAAATAGTCTTTTTAAAGCTGCTCTCGCACCAACCGATCGACCGAATAGCCCTTGGCTTCGGCTTTGAAATTACGCACGAGTCTATGCCTTAATGCAGGCACCGCAATGGCTTGTACATCTTCAATATCTGGCGAGTATTTACCTTTAAGTAAAGCATGGCATTTGGCGGCCAAAATTAAAGTTTGAGAACCTCTTGGTCCTGCGCCCCATTCAATAAATTCATTTGTTAACTCGGTTGATAAATCTGTATTTGGTCTTAATTTATGCACCAAATTTACAGCATAGCTAATTACATTATCAGTAACAGGCACTTTGCGTACTAAGTGTTGAAACGCAATAATTTCTTCTTTTGTAAGTATTTTATTAATAGTAGGCTGCTCATCTGTGGTGGTAGTGCTAACTATTTTTTTCTCCTCTTCTAAGCTAGGGTAGTCTAAATAAATATTAAACATAAACCGATCGAGTTGAGCTTCGGGCAAAGGGTATGTGCCTTCTTGTTCAATAGGATTTTGCGTAGCTAATACAAAAAATGGAGGAGGTAAATTATAACGTTTACCTGCAATGGTTACGCCTTTTTCTTGCATTGCCTCTAGTAGAGCCGCCTGTGTTTTTGGAGGAGTTCTATTAATTTCATCAGCTAAAATAATATTAGCAAATATTGGGCCTTTAATAAATTGAAAATCTCGTTCCTTATTTAACATTTCGGCTCCCAAAATATCGGAGGGCATTAAATCGGGGGTAAACTGTATTCGATTAAACTCAAGATCTAACACTTCTGATAACGTTTGAATTAAGAGTGTTTTTGCAAGGCCGGGAACTCCAATTAGCAAGGCATGCCCTTGGCTAAAGATAGCAATCAATAATTGGTCTATGGTCTCTTCCTGCCCAATTATTTTTTTGCCTATTTCTGCCTTTAAGCGACCGTAGGCTTGGTGTAAGTTATTTGCTAATTCTACTTCGTTGGTTTCAGACATGTCGTTATTTTCCTAAAATATCACAATGCTTAAATTGGTCATCAATATAAATATAAACCCTATGCACAGAGTCAACTACCCATTGCTGCTCTGCTTTGCTTTTCTTTTCGTTGAGGGCAGCGCCTTGTATTTTTTGCCAATCTTCTATTAAGTCTGCTTGGTGTGGTGCATGTCTGTTTTTATAATAGATAACTCGAACAGCTTCTTTCCCATCTTGCATTCTAAAACTTAGTGGTTTTGAAATACTACCTACTTGCATAGTATCTAACATAAAAAATATCGTGGGGTCTAGCTGATCAACCGATATGCTTTTAGCACCAGAGTTATCTAAGAAAAAGCCGCCACTTGGAGCCGAGAGCTTATCGTCAGAAAAATCTTTGGCTGCTTTTTCAAATACAATACTTGAATCCATTACTAATGATCGAATGCTATCTAATTCATATACAGCATGGTCAATATCTAAGTCGGAGGAAGAAGGTATAATTAAAATATGCCTCGATCGAAATTCGTTTCCTCTACGCTCTAATAATTGAATAATATGAAAACCAAAATCTGATTCAACTGGGTCGGAAATTTTACCCACTTGCATTTGAAAACAAACCGCTTCATATTCAGGTGCTAGTTCTCCCCTTTTATACCAGCCTGGCAGCTCGCCTCCTGTTTTAGCTGAGCCTGGATCCATGGAGTTTTTTTCAGCTAATTTGCCAAAATCAGCACCTGCTTCAATTTGCCGTTTAATATCAAATAGCTTTCGTTCTACCTCTTGTTTTTGGTCTTTCCCAATTTTGGCAATTTTTACAATTTGCGCAACTTCTACTTCTTCTGAAAAATAAGGTAAACTATCTTGAGGTATTCTGGCAAAAAACTTTTTAACCTCTTTGGGAGTGAGGGTTACACCCGATGAAATTTGTTCTTTCATACGTTGGGCTACCATTTGATCATGCATATCATCTCGCATTTCATCTCTAATATCTTCTAAAGATTTTCCATAATACTCTTCTAAGGCATCAACCGAACCGCCAGACTGTGCTATAAAATATTGCATTCTTCGTTCCAACTGCATATCAACTTCAATATCTAATACCTCTACAGAATCCACCTCTGCTATGGCCAAAAGCATTTTAGAAGTAATTAATGTTTGCAAAACTTGGCATCTTGGGTTAGGGCCTCCAATAGCGCCACGCGAGGCCATATCTAAATACATATACTCTATATCTGATAATAAAATAATATTATCATCTACTTTGGCTACAATTTCGTCAATAATTTTCGGCTTTTCTTCTTGGCCAAAGCTACTCGAAATGGATAAAAGTGCTGCTACTATTAGGCTACCTATATATTTCAAATAAATTTTGCTTTTTTGCTTCATTATATACTTCTTTCTCTAAATTTTCTGCCAACGCTATTTTTCGCTTATTAATAATTATATCAACAATCTGATCTTTTACCACATCTAAGGGTGCAATATCATCTGTTTTTTTATATTCCACTATTTTTAAAAAATACTTAAAATCTTCGTCCGAGGCTTCTGCATATTTTCTGTTTCTTAAAAACTGTACTGTATTTGTAATTTCTGCAAAAGGAGAACCTCTTACTAAATCATCATAATTTATCCATGTCGAATCAACTAGGGTAAAATTAAGAGCGTTACCAAAACAGTAGTCCTTTAATTTTTCTTTATCCCTTTCTTTAGCCGATAAAATAAGCTTTTTTACGTGCTTAATTTTGGGGGCTTTAACTGGAAGTTTAATAAATTTACCTCGTATAATATTTTGTTTTAGAGGAAAATTATCTTGGTTTAATTTATAATAGAATCGGATTTCCTCTTCACTAACTTCTTTATTTATATGCTGATTGATGTAGTACGCTTGATATTGATAGACAATTAAACTATACCTATAATTCAATACTTTTCGTTCCAAATCTGCTTCGTCAAAATCAATTTTTGATTTTGCTTCATCAATTAATAATTGCTTGCGAACCCAATTTTTTACATATCGCTCTACTCTTGCAGTACTGTCCTCAACAGATGTTTCTTTTGCTATAATTCCTTCCAAATCTGATGGGTATAAATAATCTTTGTTTACACGAGCGATGGCCTTTTCTTCTAGCAATTTAGTATTACCCTCATTTTTTACCTGCAAAAGCTCACAGCTATACAATAACACAAACAAAAGTGTTCCTAAAAATTTAATCGATTGCTTCAAAATGCGTATATATTTTTTTCAAGCTTTTCTTATTTATTTTAATGGAGTATTTCTTTTTTAATCTTTTAATCCATTCCGTATCTAGGTGCTGCTGATAATCAGCAATAACCTTCCCTTTTATTTCTTTTAAAGGCAACGGTGTATTAAACTTCGTAATCTTAATCCAGTACCATTGTTCTTCTTGCTCAAATAATTCTCCCGTAAAGCGATTTTCTGCCTCTTTCCAGTATTGCTTCTTTTCTAAAGGAGAAGAAACAATCTGCAAAGTTAATGGACTTACATTGTTTTCTTCTAAAAGATGGGATTTTAGCAATCTCCAATCACTGGTAGATAGCTCTTGTGGTATTGCTTCTTTTATTTTTTCTAATGTAGCCCTATCATTACTTGAAAAAATAGCAGTATCTATTGCTACTGTGCTATATACTTCTTTATTGGTATTATAATAATTTTCTATCCCAAGGCTATCTTTCATCGAAAAATTCCAAATTGAATCTTCCATAATTGAAAAAAGCAAAATGCCATCATAATATTCTTGCACTAAAAATTTATACGTTGGAAATTTTACAGGTAACTGCTCTTTTTCATAACTAATTATTAACGAATCTTCAAAGGCAGTAATAAGTTTTTTAATTTGTGCTTTTACAGCTAACCGCTTATCAAATGGTTTACTGCTAGTATTTTTTAGAAAATCACTAGCAGTAACACGAATGGCACCTACTGTAAATAGCACTGTAGGGTTTGATAAAGTAGCACTATCAAATTGCCATTTATTATTGGCAACTACTGATGCAGGAAGTTGCTGCAATCGTTCTATTAAAGAATCATTTCTTGTAAATCCATTTTCTTTTTTAAGTGTTAGTAGCATCTCAGCTCGTGGCATGGAAGACCTGCCATCTGATTTAATTTTGCGAGCAATTTTGCTCTCCTCTTCTTGGTATGACCCTATTGAAATTTTTTGCACTAACTTAATAATATGCCACCCAAATTGTGTTTTTACAGGAGCAGAAATATCATTTGTGTTTTTAAGTTTAAACGCTACTTTTTCAAATTCTGGCACAATTTGCCCTCTGCCAAAAGGTTTTAGTTCACCATTCTGTGCTATCGAATTTTGATCTTCAGAATATTTTTTGCATAATTCATTCCAAGAAGCACCTGCTTGTAACAGCGAGTCAATTTTGACTATTTTTCGCTTTGCTTTTTCCTGTACTTCAACAGCATTTTTAGTGGTAGAGCGAATCATAATATGCGCCACTTTTATTTTTCCGCTATGGGGTCGTTTATCTTCTACTTTAATAAAATGATAGCCAAATTGGGTTCTAATGGGTAAAGATATTTCGCCAATAGGTGTATTATAAGCACTTGTTTCAAAAGGGTACACCATTTGAAATACGGAAAAATAACCAAGGTCTCCTCCATTTTGTTTAGCGGAAGGGTCTTCTGATAAGTTTTTGGCTAAATCAGCAAAATTTTCGCCCCCTAAAGCTCTGTTTCGCAAAGCAATGATTTTGTTATAGGCCACTAAAGTATCTTTAGGTCTTGCCTCTTTTGACAATCGGATTAAGATATGAGAAGCTCTAATTTCCCATTTGCTTCGTTCGTAGGCTTCTTCAATTAAGGCTTTTTTTTCCTTTTTAGGTGTTAAATAAGAATCTTCTAACTGATTTTTATACAACTTAAATTCTTCTATAAATACTTGAGTAGTATCGTAGCCTAGCTCCTTGGCCTCCTTAACTTTAAGTCTAAAATTGAGGTATAAATCCAGGTATGCTTTTATGCTATCTTTATAAATAGGCTGGTTGATATTATTTTTTGTGTAGGCATACTTAAACTCTTCTGGGTAGTGTTTTTCTTCACCCAAAGTAAATAATGGTTTTTTATTTTGCGCAAAAACTGACACATGAAGTGTGCATGCAAACAATAAAAACAAGAATAGGGATTTGATGATTTTCATATAATATTAAATAATGGGATGCAATTTTAATACATTCAATTAAAAGTGTTTAATTAAACGAATAATATTCCCTTTAGTATCTGGAATAAAATCTATTTTATCCATTATTTTTTGTACCAAAAGCAATCCAACCCCTCCTTTCCTTTTAAATTTTATAATCTCTTCTAAACGAGGCATTTTATGCTTGCTCAAATCATAGCCGATGCCCTTATCAATAATTTCAAACACCGCTTGATGTGGTTTTATTTCGACATATACATTCAAAGATTTAGTGTGGTCGCAATCGGCAGAATGAATAATAACATTAGCACAGACCTCATCTACCGCAAGCACTAAAGCATTAATTTCTATATCAGAAAGAGAAGTTGAACCTAAACTTTCTGTAATAAAGTGCCTTACCTCGCTAAGATTATTTCTGTTGCAATATATTTTAATACTATCCTTCATTCGCTAATTTTAGTGCATCTTCTTTGGTTGTCACAATATTCATTAATTGTACAAGCCCTAGCATGTCAAACACATTTTCAACCTTTTTACTTAACCCAAAGAGTACAAATTGTTGATTATTAGCTTTAAATTCTTCGATATACGACATAAAAACGCCTAACCCTGCCGAAGATATATAGTCTAAGCGGGTACAATCTATTAAAATTGATTTTACGGATGCGCTCAATTGTGCCGCCAAACTTTCATCTAATTGTATAGAAGAACTGGCATCAACCTCTCCATTGATGCTAAGCAATGCCGTTACATCTTCAATTTTTACTTCAATCTTTACCATATTATTTAAATTTTATTACTACTAAAGAATAGTCATCTTCTAATGCTTCGTTATCACAAAATAGATAGAGTTCCTCAATGATTTTATCTTTTATTTCATCTTCTTTTAAGCCGCTATTCTCTTCCAGCAAATCAAGTAATCTTTCGTATCCAAATTCTTCTTTTGCTTTATTTTGAGCTTCTGTAATACCATCTGTATAAAGAGCCAACACATCTCCTGATTTATATTTAATAGAGGAGGATTGAACGTGCTCTTTAAATTTATCTCCACGAATTATTCCTAGTCCTAGCCCTTTATTTTTAAAAAATTCAGCTTTTTTTTCATCACTTTTATAAAAAAGAGAGGGCACATGACCCGCACGAGCAAAATTTATCGACTTTGTTTGCGCATCTATTACAAAATACGAAATAGTAACAAAAGAGGTTTTATCTAAGCCTGAACTAATGGCTAAATTTGCTTTAGCTAAAAAATCATTAGGGGGTAAATCTAGTTGTGCTAACGCTAAAAAAACACCTTTCATTTGTGCCATATGAAAGGCAGCTGAAGTTCCTTTTCCGCTTACATCGCCTATTATTATGGCCGTTTTAGAGTCGCTAATTTTATAGCTATCAA
This sequence comes from uncultured Roseivirgaceae bacterium, assembly GCA_964524405.1. GTDB lineage: Bacteria > Bacteroidota > Bacteroidia > Cytophagales > Cyclobacteriaceae > JAKISE01. The sequence continues at coordinate 5,902 of CAZGDC010000013.1, read as the reverse complement.
AATAATCTCCCCCTACTTCATCTGCGGCTACTGTAAAGGTGCTGATGTTAAAATCTTTGTTTTTATCAAGCTTGGCAGGTAATAGCTTTGCTTGTACTCGCTTTGCAATTTTTAATTCTTCTTTGTATCGTTCATTGGCAATGGCTTCGTTTAACATTCTAAAGTTAGCAATTGAGATTGCTGCCTGATTGGCAAAGGTTTCAATAATCTCAATCAACTCTTTAGTAAATCCATCACGAACTTCTTTTACCAAGTAAAGGGCACCTTCTTGCACATCATTTATCCAAATAGGGAAAAATGCGATGGATTTATAATTATTAGATTTTAACTTCCCTGTAACGCCTGTTCTTTTTTCAGTATTGGCTTCAATCTTTTTTCTAAAATTTAATCCTGAAACGGAGAAATCGCCTTTTACCTCGCTCATTTCATCGTGCGTAATGTGGTCTAAGTATAGCTCATCAGATGCTTTAATTTCTATCCATGCGGCATCTGCTTCAATGGTTCGAACCGCACTTTCTAATAAAATCTCATATACTTGCTCTTCGTTTTTTTCCGTTTGGATAGATTGAGATAATCGTTGAAAATTAACAACCTCCTTTAGTTTTTGTTCAAAAGCTGAAGTGGTTGGAAGGTTAAATACAATGACAAGCAATGAAAAAACAGCATAAGAAGAAGTAAAAACAAAAGCAGCACGTATAAACATACTATTGGATAGCAATGATAAAAACTCGTAAGAATTTTGGTAGGTAATTAGGTTCATATAAAAATAAACCAAGTAAAGCAAAATAACCATTAATAATAAAATGCTTTTCCACTTTTGCTTAAAACTTAAAAAAGCAACCCACTTCATGTTAACCGAAACAAGTAACCCAAGGGCTACTACAATTACTAAAAAATACTCTTTGCCTGAAAAAGAAAGAAAATCTAGGAGGATACTTCCGAATAAAAAATACTCAAAAAATCCCCATAATAAAAGGAGGCGTTTGTTTTTTTGGTATAAAATAAGTCGTTTCCAAACTACAAAAGTAGCAATTAAAAAAGCGGTTAATAAGCCTAAATTAATAAGGAAAAGAAAATCAATAAATAAACTGTTTTTTATAAGTTTAGAGCCTTCTAATACTAAATTTAACGATTTAATTAAGAGCGAAACAGCGGCTGTAAGCATACCAATCACAAATATTTTCCACAGTAGTTCAATTAAATTTAGGCGATCGGCAATTTCTACTTTGGCCTTATAAAAAATAAAAAGTGCCATTACATATCCTAAAAAAAGTAAATTAGGGAGTTTTTCGCTAAAGCCAGAGTCGATATTATTGGTTGCACTAAACTGATTGGATAAATCTACCACAGACAAGGAAAGCCAAGCCAAAATAGATAACCCTAGTGTAATTTGAGCTGTTAATTTTTTAGACAATGCAATGTGGTTGAAAATAAAAATCAATACTAATAATCAGCCCAAATGTACTAAAATCAAATGTTAGATATACCATTTGTAAAAGGTTCTAAATTTTCACGTCATTCTCCTACGCTAATTTTTATTTTTTCTTCGCATTGATGCTCTTTATTTGTTTTGTGTAACATCAGCAATTAAGTATTATTGCATTGCACAGCTTTGGACTAAATTTTTAGAGAAGTGAACAAAAAAGTATTTGACACCATTGTTTTAGGAGGAGGAATTTCTGGGCTTGTAGCTGCCTATAGCCTACAAAAACAAGGAAAGAGTGTTTTGTTATTAGAAAAGGAGAACCGGTTAGGCGGTGTAATTAATACTATTTATAAAGAGGGCTATCGATTGGAACAAGGGCCTAATTCTATCTTAACAAATGCGGAGATCGTTCAATTAATTAATGAGTTAGGTATTCAAACTAACGTTAGAAAAAATGAAGAAATAGCTTCCTCTAGGTATTTACTATTTAAAGATCAGCCTTTAAGGATGAAGCCTAATTGGAAATTATTAACATCTGGGTTTCTTGATTTTTCAATGGGTTGGGCATTTTTTTCTGAACGTTTTCGAAAAAAAAGCAAGCTAAAAGAAGAGAGTGTAGCTGACTTTATCAGGCGCAGGCTTAATAATAATATCCTAAATAGAATGATTAGCCCATTGGTTACAGGAGTGTATGCGGGCAATCCTGAAAAACTAAGTTTAAAGTCAACTTTTAAAAAACTTTATGCAATGGAACAAGATTATGGCTCCTTAACAAAGGCGATGTTTAATCGTGATAAAAAGGCGCATAAACGCGAAGCAATGTCATTTGATGGTGGATTAATCACATTAATTAATGCACTTGGAGAAAAATTATCAAATAAGGTTCAATTAGAATCGTCTGTTTCAAACGTTGAGTTGTTAGAAGAAAGGTTTAAAGTTAATTATAGTTATCAAGGAAAGTTAACATCGGTAATTGCTAATAATATTATCTCTACCTTGCCTGCTTGCAAGACAGCAGCAGTGTTTAATTTTATGAGTTTAAACCTCCAACAAGAATTAAAGAAGGTTGAATACGCGCCTATGATGCTTTTGTATTTGGCTTATCCTAAGCAATCAATTGGGCAAGTGTTAAATGGGTTTGGTTTTCTTATTCCCCAACAAGAAAAGCAACCCTATCTTGGTGGTATTTGGACCTCCGCAATTTTTCCTGAAGTAGCGAAAACAGGCAATCACCTGTTTACACTTTTCGTGGGTGGGGTAAATAATAAATTAATATTGACACATAAAGAAGAAGCAATTATAAAAGCTAAAAAAGCGTTTGAAAAGCATATGAAGATTACTGCTGAGGCTTCTTTTCAATCAGATTATTTAGTTAAAAAAGCCATTCCTCAATTTAATTTAGGATATTATAAGTTAATGGAGAAAGTAGATAGATTTGAAAAATTACATAAGGGGCTCAAATTTTCAGGTAATTGGCGTACAGGCGTAGCCATTGGTGATTGTGTAGCGGGTAACTTAACCTAAGTTATACCATTTTAATTTTGAGGTGTCGTAATAATTAGATTAATTTAGCTATTAACCAGACGGACATAAGACAAAAAGATTAAAGACATAAGACTCTTATTTTTAACAAGTTAAAAATAATTTAATAACGTTTAATTACCGTCAGGTTAATAATGTCATTTTAATTTTTTATTTGATACCTACTCAATAAAGTAAACTTGTTATAATAGGAACGAACCTAACCTGAATTATTCATGAATAATCTATTACAAACTCCAATTTACTGCCATTCAATAACTTACTTGAAATGCTCATCACGAAGATTTATGAATTATTAAGGCTAAAGGAAGTGACATTTACAAAGGATTATTATGAAAAAATACGCTCTAATAGTAGCTGGTGGTAAAGGCTCACGAATGAAAACAGATATACCTAAGCAGTTTTTAATGTTGCATGATTTGCCCATACTCATGCACACTATTTTACAATTTTATGCCTATAGTAACCAATTAAAAATAGTGGTTGTATTACCTGCCTACCAAATAAATTTTTGGGATAAACTTTGTACGAAACATAAATTTTCCATTAAACACCAAGTGGTGGTTGGGGGAAAAACCCGCTACCACTCTGTACAAAATGCACTAAAAGAAGTACCGCAGAACTGCCTTGTGGCTATACACGATGGCGTACGGCCATTAGTATCAAAAGTATTAGTAGCCGAAAGCTACGATTTTGCAGAAAAAAATGGCTCAGCGATAGCAGCCGTTCCTTTAAAAGACAGCATACGAAAATTGGAGGAAGGAACAACGGTATCGAAAAACAGAAACGACTACGTATTAATTCAAACCCCTCAAACGTTTAATTCCTCTTTGCTTAAACAAGCATACGACCAAACGGAGCCAAGCGAAAAATTTACGGACGATTCATCCGTATTTGAAGCTATACACAAAAGTGTTACACTTATTAAAGGAGATTACAAAAATCTGAAAATAACAACGCCCGAGGATTTAATAATCGCTCAGGCGTTGCTAGAAACTTTTTAATTTGCTTTTAAGTATAGCTAATACTCATCCTCATTAAAAAAGAAATCTTCTTTGGTGGGGTAATCAGGCCAAATTTCTTCAATATTTTCATAAGGCTGACCATCGTCTTGTAGCTCTTGTAAGTTTTCAACCACCTCTAAAGGAGCTCCTGACCTGATAGAATAGTCAATCAACTCATCTTTTGATGCTGGCCAAGGGGCATCTTCTAGGTACGAAGCTAATTCTAATGTCCAATACATATAGTTGATTGTTAAATTTTGACTGCAAAAGTATCTTTTTATTTGACAAATCAAACCATATTATAATATTTATAACAGGTCTGTAATTATTGCCTTTTAACGAATACGGATGCTTTCATTTTTAGTATGATATTTAATGGTTTATTTTATTGTAAAGTAACCAATTACACTAAATTTGAAACTTAATAATATGCTATGAGTGACGAGAAGATAATTTTTTCAATGGCTGGAGTAAGCAAAATTTTTCCTCCACAAAAAAAAGTGCTAAATAATATATACCTCTCCTTTTTTTATGGGGCAAAAATTGGGGTATTAGGCTTAAATGGTTCTGGTAAATCATCCTTACTACGGCTTATTGCTGGGGTTGATACAGAGTTTCAAGGAGAGATTGTATTTGCGCCTGGCTTTACCGTAGGCATGCTCGAACAAGAACCTGTGCTAGATACTACTAAAACCGTAAAACAAATTGTAGAAGAGGGCGCAAGTGAAACAATGGATTTGCTTCGAGCGTTTGAGGAAATAAACGAGAAATTTGCCGATCCTGCCGTACTTGATAACCCAGATGCCATGGAAAAGCTAATTGAGCAACAAGGAGCGGTTCAAGAAAAAATAGACCATGTAGATGGTTGGAATTTGGATGCCAAACTAGAGCGAGCAATGGATGCACTACGCACCCCACCAGCCGATGCGCGTATTGAAACCCTTTCGGGTGGAGAAAAAAGGAGGGTAGCTATGTGTAGGCTATTATTGCAAGAACCTGATGTGTTACTATTAGATGAACCTACTAACCACTTAGATGCCGAATCGGTTCATTGGCTAGAGCAACATTTACAGCAATATAAAGGCACTGTAATAGCCGTTACCCACGATCGTTATTTCTTAGATAATGTGGCAGGATGGATACTAGAATTAGATAGAGGTGAAGGCATTCCTTGGAAAGGAAATTATTCTTCTTGGTTAGACCAAAAACAAAATAGATTAGCACAAGAAGAAAAAACCGAAAGTAAACGACAAAAAACATTAGCTCGCGAGTTAGAATGGGTTAAAATGAGCCCCAAAGGAAGGCGTGCAAAAGGAAAAGCGAGGATAAGTTCGTACGAAAAATTACTAGGCGAAACGGCTAAAGAAAACGAAGCCAAACTCGAACTATTTATTCCTCCTGGGCCACGTTTAGGCGATAAAGTAATTATAGCCAAAGGAGTATCGAAAGCATTTGGAGATAAATTACTTTATGAAAATCTAAATTTCTCTTTGCCACAAGGAGGCATTGTAGGTATTATTGGGCCAAATGGAGCAGGTAAGACGACCCTTTTTAAATTAATCACCCAAAAAGAAATGCCCGATGAAGGCGTTTTTGAAGTAGGCACCACCGTTAATATCGCCTATGTAGATCAAGAGCATGATAACCTAAATGCGGATGAATCTGTTTGGGAATCCATTACGGGAGGCAACGAACTCATTATGCTTGGGGGCAAAGAAATGAATTCTCGTGCTTATGTTAGTAAATTTAATTTTAGCGGAAGCGATCAACAAAAAAAAGTGGGTCAACTTTCGGGAGGCGAGCGAAACAGAGTGCATTTAGCCATGGCATTAAAGCAAGGCGCCAACCTGTTATTACTCGATGAACCCACCAATGATTTAGATGTAAATACACTGCGTGCATTAGAAGAAGGCCTCGAAAATTTTGGAGG
>CAZGDC010000012.1:0-29801 GCA_964524405.1 uncultured Roseivirgaceae bacterium | reverse complement strand
ATTAATCAGGAAATAGCGAATGGGAGCTATTTTTCTTATCTCAAATTTCATGTTTCATGTTTTCTTCTTAGTAGCTTTGCACAAATTTTACAAAAATGCAATTCGAATTTAAAGCCATCCTTTCTGTTACCCTTATTCTTTTCTCGGTTATAGATATTTTGGGTTCTGTGCCCGTAGTAATTGATTTACGCAAAAAAACAGGCAAAATTTATTCGGGTAAGGCCACCATTGTGGCGGGTCTATTAATGATATTATTTCTATTTCTTGGGCAATCTATTTTAGGCTTATTTGGGCTTGATATTGAATCGTTTGCCATTGCAGGGGGTATTATTATGTTTATTATTGCCATTGAAATGATCCTAGGCATAACTTTATTTAAGTACAACCCCGATGAAGTAGATGGGGCTTCTATTGTTCCCATTGCATTTCCACTTATTGCAGGAGCAGGCACGTTAACAACGATATTAGCCTTACGGTCTGAGTTTGCCACCGAAAATATAATCGCTGGTATTATTATTAACTTGATATTTGTTTACATTGTACTTAAAACATCCTCTTGGTTAGAGAGAAAAATAGGGGCTTCTGGTTTTGGAATTTTAAGACGGGTTTTTGGCATTATTTTATTATCAATTGCTGTTAAACTTATCCTTACTAATTTACATACCATATGATAAAGCTCTATACCGATGGAGCTGCCAAAGGCAACCCTGGTAATGGAGGATATGGAACGGTACTGCTTTTTGGCAAGCACCGTAAAGAACTAAGCCAAGGCTTTAGAATGACTACCAATAACCGAATGGAGTTATTGGCTGTAATTGCAGGCCTAGAAGCATTAAACACAAACGAGCACCCCATTACCATTTATTCCGATTCTAAGTACGTAGTTGATGCCATAAATAAGGGTTGGCTAGCTAAATGGGTAAAAAAGAATTTTAAGGATAAAAAGAATATTGATCTTTGGAAAAGGCTTCTTCCTCTTTTAAAAAGGTTTAAACTAACTTTTCAATGGGTAAAAGGCCACGCAGGTAATATTGAAAATGAGCGGTGCGATCAACTAGCCGTTAAAGCGGCCGTAGGAGCTAATTTATTAATTGATGATGGGTTTGAGGCTATTACTGAATAGCCTCAAACTTTAATTTTTAACCAGTTTGTACCATATTAACATTGAAATGCCGCATTAGATTGCTTCTTTTTCACAACCTCATCGTTAAAATCATTTACCATAACCAGTTATGCTAAATGATTTTGCCTCGATATTGAGAAAAATAATTCAATTTAATTATTACGACATCTCAAAATTAAAATGGTATTAGGCCGAAGGAGTAAGCAAGCAAGACTCCGTAAAGTCGAACCCAAAATCCTCGCTCAGCTCTTCCAATATTGGCTCATACAATTCTTTAATAATAGGAATTAACACTCCTCTAGCTTCTATTTTGTCTTCTAAAATTAGTTTTGAGGCAATTCCCAAGGGCAGCCCTACCGTTTTAGACATGGCCGTATTTACAGGGTCGTCTCCAATAGCCACCATGGTTGAGTGTATTTCGGTTTCACGATTACCTTTGCTTTTATCCAAGTAATTAAATTTATGCCACATTACAATCATATCTCGATCTTGCTTATTTAACGTCCATTTTTTACGCAAAATAGCCTCTAATATTTGTGCAGGAGTGCCTTCCTCAAGGCCAACTAACTCCTCGCTAAAGATATCTAACCATTTCAATTTATACATGGTTTCACCTTCCATATCTAGGGTTAGATAATGGGCTAGCTTCAACTCAACTGAATCGTTAGGGTTAAACGATAAAAAAGAATTTATAAACTGGCGATGCGTCATTTTACCAACCCCTTCCATTTTATAGCTATCATCAGTTGCGCCTAATTGCACAAAAATATTCCATGCTCTACTAAACCCTGGCCGTCTAAAGGTGCCTCTATATAAAGTTCGTATCCCTCTAAGATTATACACATCCAAGTATTTTAGAGAGTCTCTATTCGCATAGCCTTCAAATTCGCCATGCTTAGGAATATGAACAATTTCTGTTCTTCTAAACAACCTATGGTAAGGAATAAATTTATAGCGCCCTTCTTTAATAAATTTAACAATTCCTTGCCCTGCCAGCACTACATTTCTTGGGTTCCAAGTAAATTTATACTTCCATGGATTTTCGTCTTCGGTTGGAGCTAATAATCCCCCTGTAAAAGACTCAAATCCAATTAACTCATTCCCTTTATCTCTAATTTGGTCGATTACTTGCATCGCACTCATATGATCGATGCCAGGATCAAGCCCACATTCGTTTAAAAATACGAGCCCTTTCTTTTTAGCTTCTTCATCAAGTGCCCTCATCTCATCGTTTACATAAGAGGCTGTTACCAAATGCTTAGATAGTTTTAAACACGTATTAGCCACAGCCATATGAAACCTGGCGGGCAACATACTTATCACTAAATCTACTTTACCAATCTCTTGTTCCAGTTGGTCATTATTAGTTGCATTAAAAGCAAAGCCCCGTGCTTTCCCTTCTCCTTTTTTATTTGCTAGTTTTTCATTCACATCTCCAATAGATATTTTCCATCCCTTTGTATCACTAAGATCAAGTAAATATTTAATGAGCGTTGAAGCAGACTGACCTGCGCCTAAGAGTAATATATTATTCATTAAGTAATTATAATTTAAGAGTCCAAAGTAAGGTGTATAAATATTGTTCTCAAAAGGATTTAATCGATTATTATTGTTATTATTATTATTCTTATTATTAAGAAATATGAAATTTACAAAAAGCTTTGAAAATCAGATAGATGCATTAAACAGCGATGAACAAGTTGCCATTAGAGTAGCGTTAGAAGCAGGTGAAAATTCATACGCTCCTTATTCGAATTTTAAAGTAGGCGTTTCCTTATTATTAGAAAATGGGGATACAATTAAGGGAAGTAATCAAGAAAATATAGCGTATCCTTCAGGGTTATGTGCCGAACGCACAGCGCTGTTTAGCTATGGAGCGTCTGGCATTAAATCGCACATTAAAGTGCTAGCCATTGTGGCTTTTGATAAAGATCAAAAACAAGCCGACACGTGCTCTCCCTGTGGTGCTTGCCGACAGGTAATGTTTGAATATGAGCAGGTACAAAAGCAACCCTACAAAATTATTTTTTGTTATGAAGGAAGAATAAAAAAAATAAACAGTAGTGCTGAATTATTGCCATACGCTTTCCATTTTTAAAGACATCTCTATTAAATTGAAAAACCACCAAAGTGTTTCTTTTCAAGCAACAGGAAGGTATTCTATACTAGGAAACCTAGACAAAAAAACGAAGTCAATATTATTTGTTTTTCACGGACAAGGACAATTAGCTCATTTTTTTATAAAAAAATTTAGTGCTCTTCAAGAGCAAGAAATAACAATTATAGCACCCGAAGGACTTCATCAATACTATTTACATGATTTCTCTGGCAGAGTTGGAGCTAGCTGGATGACCACTGAAAACAGACTAGTAGCCATTCAGAATTACATCAATTTTTTAAATTCAGTTTATAATAAGGTAAGAGGCGAAGTTTCTAAATCTGCAAAAATTAGTTTGCTTGGTTTCTCTCAAGGCACAGCTACAGTAAGCAGATGGGTAGAGCAAAGCAACTTTGAATTTGAAAAATTAATTCTTTGGGGTGGTGCACTGCCTCCTGATCTAAATTCGGAACTTATTTTTAATAGGATGAAGGGCAAAATACTTTTGCAGGTAATTGGTAATAAAGACCCCTATATTAGGGCTGATAAAATTACGGAAATAAAAAAACTAGTGGCTGATTATAAATTAATTTCAGAGCATAAAATATATGATGGAGGACACAATATTGATAAAAATATGTTGATTAACCTGTTCAATTAAAACTAGGCTATAGCCATTGGTTGCGAATAACCTAGCAGTAGCTTCTCCAATGCCCGATGATGCTCCTGTAATGAATAACTCCGCAGCAAGCTGACGGAGTATCAGTAGGAGTTTACTACTAAACAAAGTTGTTTCCGACCCAGAGGGTCGGGGAATTAAACCAAATAGGCTATCGCCCTGCGATTAAAAAAGCCGTTTTTATTATTGAAAATGAAAATAGATACTAATCGTTTTTGCTCTAAGTTCTTTAATGCCAGCCGTAAAATCATTATTGCTACCAACAATATCAATAAGCCCAAATGCAAATCTAATTTCGGGCGAAAATTTGAATAATGGATAATATAAATCGAAGCCAAATCCGATGTCGGCCATTAAGTTAACCTTTTGTAATTGGAGTAAACTTTGATCTTCTGCCAATTCTGATTTAGAAGCGGCTTCAATGGAAGTAGTAATGCCTCCAACTAGGTACATCCGAATATTATCTCTACGCTGAGATTTGTATTTTAATAGAATCGGAAAATCGACTCCTACACTTTCGATGGTTTCAATGGAGGACGCTCTGCCCACATAGTTATATTGAAGATTATACTCGGAAAAAGTAACTTTGGGTGTAATTCTTGCATCAAAAAAAGGGGCTAATCTAAAGTTAACGATAAACCCTAAAGAGAAGCCAGGGTTTTTTAAAGGTATTATTGAATGCACGCTGTCCATGGCAGGAGTGGTAAAATAATCGGAGTATTTAAGCCGTAATGATGCCGTATGAAACCCAAAAGAAAAGCCATAGGTTATCAATCGTCTTTCATCATAGCGAGGATTATTTACTGCGCTATTAGACTGCGCCATTAGTGCAAATGGTGCTAACGCTAAGAGTAATATAATTATTTGCTTCCCCAATAAATTGAACTTATTCCTAAAGATAATGGAATTGCCTTCGTTTCTGTGAATCCTACGTTATTCATAATTTCTAAAAACTTAGTACCATACGGAAATGCCGAAACAGATTCGGGCAAATAAGTATAGGCAGACTTATCTTTGGAGACCATTTTGCCAATGGTTGGCAAAATAGCTTTAAAATAAAAATTATAAAGCTGCTTAACTGGAAACTTACTAGGTTTAGAAAACTCAATAATAACCACATGCCCTCCTGGTTTCATAACCCTATACATTTCTGATAATCCTAATTCCAAATTTTCATAATTGCGTACACCAAAAGCAACGATAACAGCATCAAAAAAATTGTCTTTAAAAGCTAAATCTTCTGAATCTCCTAATTGCATTTCAATTAATTTATCCAACTTTTTAGCCTTTATCTTTTTTCTGCCTACCTCTAACATTCCTTTTGAAATATCAACACCATAAATCTTGGTAGGTTTCAATCGCGATGATTCAATGGCAAAATCGCCCGTGCCAGTGGCAATATCTAATATAACTTTTGGGGCAAATGGCTTGAGCATTCGAACGGCCTTTTTACGCCATAAAATATCGATGCCTAGGCTCAATGTATGGTTTAGCAAATCGTATCTCTTGCTAATATTATTAAACATTTCGGCAACTTGCTCTTTCTTGCCTTGGTCTTTTTCTTTATAGGGAACTACTTCCATTAAAGCTTATTATTTAGCCCACAAAATTGATACAAAGAATTATGATTAAAAAGAAAGGAGGTTATTTAATAAATCTAAATTCAACACGCCTATTCAATTCGCGTCCTTCTTTTTCTTGACTATTACTGGCTAATGGCTTTTCAGAGCCAAAGCCCTTAATGCTAATTCTGCCTGCTTCTACCCCAGCTTTAACCATGGTGGTTTTTACTTTATCGGCTCTATTAATAGATAATGATTTATTAAATTCTTCCATTCCAATATAATCTGAATGTCCGTAAAGCTCTAACATAAGAGAACTGTTTTTCTTCATTAATTCAATAGCATTTTCTATATACGGCAAATCTTTTTGATGATAATAGGTAGTGCCAAAATCGAAATATACATTACGGGCTCTATCGCCTGTTGTTTTTCTAACTATTTGCTTAGGAATTTCTATTTTAGGTTCAAGTTCATTTTCAGCATCTGCCTTTTTCAATTTTACCGCTTGCTTAAAACTAATAGGGTCGCCTCCTGCGGCAGGGTACTCAATGGTAATAAGTTGCGATTCATACCCTGTTTGAGTAACGTTTAGTACATATTCTTGGTCTTTCCCATTGGTTGAGGCAAAGTTATAAACCCCTCTTGACGTTCTATTTGCTGCCAGCCCACCAGTGCCTAAAACACCTCTTAAACTAACAATTGCATCGAGCGCACCCTCCAAATCAGTTACTGTAACTGTTAATGTAACAGAAGCCAGTTCAACTGGAGCAACTGCCACCACTTTTTTTGCATTAGGGTCTTCATGATTCAACTCATCTGGTACTTTAAGCATATACAAATCGGTGTAACCAAGGCCATCTTCTTTTACGGAAGCATAATAGGCACGCTTACCATCTTTAGAAGGTGTAAAATAAATATCGTCATCGGGGGTATTTATAGGGTAACCCATATTGGTAGGGCTACTCCAAATTTGGCTTGCACTATCATACTCTACACGGTAAATGTCATAGCCCCCCATACCATTACCGCCTCTACTACTAAAATAAAGTGTTTTACCATCGAACCCTATAAAAGGGCCATCTTCATCGAAAGGGGTATTTATAGGGGCTCCAATATTAGTAGATTTTTGCCAAGTTCCTTTTGCACTACGCTGCGAAACCCAAATATCAATTCCTCCTTCTCCACCTGGTTTATCACTAGCAAAAAACATGGTGTTCCCATCAGGAGAAAGTGATACCGAAGTTTCTGAAAATTCTGTGTTTATATGTTTTCCAAGTGGTTCTGGATAGGACCATTCATTATTCTCATCCCTGTGAGAAACATATATATCTCCATTATTTTCATCTTTGTAAATATAAAGCTCCTTACCATCTTTAGATAAACCTACGTTAGAATCGTGGTACATGGTATTAACCACATTGCCAATATTATCTGGATAATCCCAAACGCCATTTACTTTTTTGCTTACAAAAATATCTTCGAAAGGAATGTTATCGTCTGATACATCTTCGTTTAAATTTTGTTCTTTTCTTCGAGAAGTAAAAATCATGATGTTTTCATCGGCATCCACTACGGGGGCATAATCATAATATTTTGAATTTATATCCGGCCCTAGGTTTTCAATTTCAACATCTTCTGGAAATTCCATTAAAATTTTGCCTTGCTCGCATTCAAAAATTTTGCGTTCTACTACTCGTTGTTCCACCATATCGTTACCCAAATAGTCTGGATTGGCCGCTAATTTTGCTAAATAGTTATCGTAATACTGAGTAGCTTCATCAAATTTATATCCATAATGCAAGCTCTGTCCTATTTTATATAATAAATCAAATGTGTATTCAGGATCTTTATCATATACTTTCATAAAATATTCTGTAGCAGCTCCTTTAGTAACTGATTCGAGTAATGTTACGCCTGACATAAAACTTGCCCTTACATTATTAGGGTCGATTAAGGCTGCTGCAATATAAGTATCTTTTGCATCGCCATACGCTTTGGTTTCGCGCATAATTTCATCGGCAATTTCAACCATTTGTTGTGCTGTTTCCTCATTAGATTGGTTTTGACCAAAAATTGGTAGCACAGCCAACATTAAAAATGAGGCTAGTAAATAACTGATAACTTGTGTTTTAAATTGCATGCTTAAAGCAATAGGTTAGTTAGTAAAAACCTAAGATAATAAATTGATTTTAACATGTTGAATAATATTGATTGTTTTTCTTACTCAATTTTATCTGATGGATATTAAGCTAATACAATTAAACTTGCACTTACAAAGAAAAAAGCATGAAAATTAAAACGGCCGAGTTTGTAATTAGCAATACAGATGTAAAAAAATGTCCCAATACAGCCATCGCAGAATTTGCTTTTATTGGCCGATCCAATGTGGGTAAATCTTCGCTAATTAATATGCTTACGAATCGCAAAAAATTAGCAAAAACATCGGGCAGACCGGGCAAAACACAGTTAATTAACCATTTTATCGTAAACAACGAATGGCATTTAGTGGATTTGCCAGGCTATGGTTGGGCAAGGGTAAGCAAGACCGATCGTGGTAAGTTTGGTGATATTATTGCGAGCTATTTATTAGATAGAGAACCCCTTGTATGCACTTTTATTTTAATTGATATACGACTTAAACCTCAACCGATTGACATAGAATTTATTAATTGGATGGGCGAAAAAAAATTACCCTTTGCCCTCATTTTTACAAAAATAGATAAAATATCTAAAAATAAAGTTGAATCGCATAGAGCTGCTTTTAACCGAGCGCTTAAAGACGACTGGGCAGAATTGCCTATTTCTTTTATTACCTCATCGGCAGCTAAACAAGGCCAAGAAGAAGTATTGGATTACATAGAAGATGTGATGAATAGTTTAGATTAAAAAAGACAGAAGATGGGAGATTATTAGATGTTAGACAAAAAATAGACGGTCTTACGTCTAATATCTGACAATCTTACGTCTCTTCATTTATTCCCAGCACTAAAAAGTTTTTGCTTTTCCTCTTTGCTGAGGCTCTCATAACCATACTGAGATATTTTATCTAAAATGGTGTCAATTTCTTCTTGCGAAACTTCTGAAGCATTAACTGTTGCTTTGTGAGTACTTGTGGTGGTTTTCTTTTTTTTAGTGGTTTTCTCCGCACTGCTTCTTTTATAAGAAACATGCACCTTAGGCTGGCTTACAAAAAAACTTTTTATAAAAGAGATAAGCCAATGTATGGGCTTGCCCAAATCGGTTCCTCCTTGTAATTGCTTAATATAGATAAACCCAATGGCTGCACCTGCCAAGTGAGCTAAATTTCCTCCTGCATTAGCTCCTGTAGTATTTACTAGCGAAATAAATACATATACCAATGCAATGTATTTTATGCGCACTGGGCCAAAAAACATTAAATGCATGGTGTAATTAGGCATTAAGGTGGCGGCTCCTACCACTACGGCATATACGCCCCCCGAAGCCCCTAACATAATGGAAGTGTCAACTTTATTTGTAAATGGAGGAATTAAATTATACATAAAGAGATAAAGTAGCCCACCAAATATTCCACCTAATACATAAAGGCTTACAATTTTTCCGCCACCCAAAAATTCTTTAATAATGAGTCCAAACCAATATAAAAACAACATATTAAAAACAATATGCATAAACCCAGCATGCATAAAAAAGTAAGTAATAAGTGCCCAAGGCTGCCTTAAAAAAGAAGAAAATGAGGCGGGTAAAAGAAAGTAGCTCTCAATTAAATTAAAGAGAGAGGTTGCTCCTGAAAAAAACAATACAACATGTAATAAATTAAATACAACGAATACCGCTATATTAATAAAAATGAGCTGTATTAGTCCATTATCTGGCAATTTAAATGCGTTTTTAAACTCATCCATTATGCTAGACCCAAAGCCTTTACCTCCGTATGATTGTTTTCCGTATTGCATTGCCTAATAAAAATTATTTCGTTCTTTACTCCAAAATTTAATCATAATAAAAGCAAAAACCATTCCACCTAAATGGGCTAAATGTGCCACATTATCACCTGATTTATGCCCAAACTCTGAGTAGATTGCCATACCTCCTAATATAACTACTAAATATTTAGCTTTGATAGGAATTGGAGGAAACAGCAGCATAAGCTTCGTATTTGGAAATAGCATGCCAAAAGCCATTAAAATACCATAGATAGCACCTGATGCACCCACCATAGGCACATTAATTTTGTGACTATAGATGTCGTTTAAGTAACTTATGCTTTGATTTTTAGCTTCTTTACTATACTCGTTGGCATTAAAGTGCTCAATAAAATCATATACTTGATTAAAGTATTCTGGAGCATATTTTGTAACAAATACAGAAAAATCATCGGGATTAGGATTAACCATGTATTCTTCTATACTGTTTTTCATAGGTATGGTTTGCGTATATTTAACGCCTTCATAAAACAACCCTGCCCCAATGCCCGTAATTAAGTAAAAGGCTAGAAACCGCTTAGGTCCCCAAAATTGCTCTAAAAGCGGCCCTAAAAACATAAGCCCCATCATATTAAACAGAATATGCATAAACCCACCATGGGCAAACATATACGTAAACAGTTGGTAAGGCATAAAATGAGGCGACTCTATATGCCAAAGACCTAGAAATAAATTAATGTCTTTTACTCCTAATAAGCTAGGAATAAAATAAGCTGCTACGGTAATAATGAGCAGATTTTTAACCATTGGGGTTAATCGTTGAAACATATACTTTGTTAGTGTGTGTTAAAAAAGTCTTTAATTCGGTTTAAATCTAATACAAAATAAGTTGAACGACCATCGGGTGCAAAATTGGGGGTCTCACATCCAAATAATTCATCAATCATTGCATTTATTTCTTCTTGTTGCAAAACCTGTCCTGCTTTTATGCAAGAGCGTTTGGCTAACGATCGGCTTAAATTTTCTTTGGTAGATAACGTTAAACTCGACTTATTTAACTTAAATTGATCGATAAGCCCTTCAAACGAACTTTTTTCTTGCCCAGCAACCACTGCTACTGGTGCACCATTAATTACTACTGAACTTTGCCCAAACGATTCAAAATCGAACCCAAGCATTGCCAATTCTTCTTTCATATCTAATACAAGTGCCTGATCGGCAGGGTTTAACTCTAAATTTACAGGAAAGAGTAATTGCTGTGCTTGTCCCTTTCCACTAGTTAAATAGGATAGGTATTTTTCAAATAAAATGCGCTCGTGAGCAGCTTCTTGGTCGATTAATAAAACGCCCGATTTAACTTGAGAAAAAATGTATTGGTTATGTAACTGAAACTTAATACCCAATGAAGTGTTGGCTTCATTAATATCTGAGTTTAAAGCACTTTCGATGATAATTGTTGAGGATTGACTAGAGTCAAAATTTAGCTTTGATTGCTGAATTTGATCTGCATATAAGCTTTCCCAATTTTTTAAGTTAGGGTCTTTTTCAATGTTTCTAAACTGCGTGTAATTAGTATCTTTTGCAGCAGATTGCCCCATGTTCATAGGTTGTAAGTGCCCAAAATTAACATTAGAATCAAAGTCGATGGCAGAGCCAAAATTATGTTTACCCAATGCTTGCCGAACAGCCGCCAAAACCATGCCATATACCGTTCGCTCATCATCAAATTTAATTTCTGTTTTTGTAGGATGTACATTTACATCAATCCGTGCTGGGTCCATCTGTAAAAAAAGCACATAAAACGGATGTGTATCTTGCTGTAATAAACCTTGATAAGCATGTAAGATGGCATGATGCAAATAAGGGCTTTTTATAAATCTATTGTTTACAAATAAGAATTGCTCGCCTCGCGATTTTTTAGAAAATTCGGGTTTGCCAATGTAGCCTTTAATCGTTATCGTATCCGTTTCTTCAGAGCAAGAAGCCAACTGCTCTTTATAATTATGCCCAAATAACCCCACAATGCGTTGGCTTAGTTTGCCTAGTGGTAAATGATACGTTTCTAAATCATTTTGATAAAACTCAAATTCAATTTTAGGATTGGCTAAGGCTACACGCTGAAATTCATCAACTAAATGACGCATTTCTACCCCATTAGATTTTAAGAAATTTCTACGAGCAGGAATATTATAAAACAAATTGCGAACACAAATACTAGTGCCTTTTGCACAAGAAACAGGTTGTTGATTTATAATTTCGGACCCGGCCACTTCAATAGAAGAACCTAATTCTTGCTCTGCTAATTTAGTTTTTAGCTCAAATTGCGAAACGGCCGCAATAGAGGCAATCGCTTCGCCCCTAAAACCCATGGTGGTAAGGGTAAACAAATCTTCTGCTTTACGAATTTTAGAAGTAGCGTGCCGCTCTAAACTCATCCGCGCATCGGTTTCGTTCATGCCAGTACCATTGTCAATTACTTGAATGAGCGATTTCCCTGCTTCTTTAATAATTACTTTAATGTGAGTAGCTTCTGCATCTACCGAATTTTCAAGTAGTTCTTTTAAAGCAGAAGAGGGACGTTGCACCACTTCTCCAGCAGCTATCTGATTGGCTATAGCATCAGGTAATAAATGAATTATACTCGGCATGAAAAATTACGTCTGCTTTACTTTTTTAATTACAAAAATTAACCCAATAACGGCAAATGCACTGTATAGTGCTATCGAACCGTAAAACATATAAGCAATAGTGCCTCCAAATAATAAAATCACAATAAGCAACCTTATCATTCCACTATCATCTTTTTTTACAACTCCTCTTTTAAAGGCTGTTGCAATTCGAGTACCAGGGGTATAGACTCCTTTCTTTTTTTCTGCGTTTATTTCCGCAATTAATAATCGCTCTCTATGTTCAACCTCTTCCTTTATTGGATCGTAATATCGAGGTTTAATATAAAACCGCTGATGATTAGGTAGTTTAACTAATGAAGGAATTTTCATACGGTGTGCGTTTTCGAACTAATATGTTTTGCTAAATAAATTATAAGCCCTGCTTATAATACAAATTTAAAGGTTTATTTTGTTTTTAATGATGTTATTTAGCTGGTAGATTTTTATGCGTTCACTATTTTTTTTCTTTTTAGCCAATATCCTTTTGGTTTTTGCAGACGCAATGCAAGCTATGCCCCTTTTTACGATTGATAATCCCCCCTTTGAAAGAAAGAACCCTCAAAAAAACAATTTCAACGAACAACTTTCACATCTTATTTGGTATTCATCTTCAAAAGCAGCTTCTCATCAAAAAAATATAGTGAGTAAAAAAGCAAGTAATAAGACTAACGCATTTTATAAAATTCTTACTATTTTTAATGGCGTTGATGCTACTATAAACGCTCAAATACCTTTTCCTGCACAATCGGTTAGAAAAGGAACTAATTCTGAAGCTATTCAGTACGCTCAATCAATTTATAATGTTGATTTTGTTATTGATGTGTTTCCACCAAAAGGCATTCAATTTTATGGCATTAATATAAATGGGAACAATGCCAAATTAACGACACATTTCAACAGCGATAGTTTACTTATTGCGCTTAAAACGTACGATCAAGTATGGTGGCTTTCAACAGAAGAAGAAGCGATTGATGTATTGACAAATGGGAAAAAAATATCGAAAAAACTTAAAAAAACAATAGCTGATTTATCACATAAAGCCATCAAAAAAAAGAACGCTATTATTGGTCTTCGTGATAAAGAGGTTTCGAAAGAAACTATTAATAATTACCAGCGGTGGGCTTGGAAACAATACAGTTCAGGGGTTTCTTTATTAAACAACCCCGCTAACTTGCCTATTAAAACCCTAGATACTGCTACATTTTGTACGGTAACCTTAACTAAAGAAAACTTCTATTCGTTTAATCGGCATCTTAATTTTTATGCTTCTTTCGATTATTTTACTACCCTTTTAAAAGAAACGGAAAAGCAGTTGGCACACTATAGTTATGTGGTTATACCTGCAACACAACTTTCTTCTGCACAAATTTTCAGCCTCAACAAGCTATCAGCAAGCACTAAAATTATTTTAGCTTGGTTTGCAGAGGCTACACCTCCAAAAAACTTATCAGCAGCCATTACACAAATACATATACCTCAATTAAATGGTGTTACTAAAGCCATTATACCTCAACTTATATTTGGTGCGCTAGGCTTTACTTCGATAAAAAACGATATCAGTTATGCCCCAGCTTCTGTGGCAACTTTGCCGATTGGACGGCTACAGTTTGGGCCTCCTTCTTTGGCATTTTTAGATGCCGCCACACTAAAAAAAATAGATACGCTAGTTGAAAACGGAATCAGGCAACATGCTATGCCTGGCAGTCAAATACTCATATCAAAAAATGGCATTGTGGTTTATTACCAAAATTTTGGCACCAAAACCTACGAGCATTCCGATGCCATAAAAGACCATTATTTATACGATTTAGCTTCGCTAACAAAAGTAATGGCTACCACACAGGCCATTATGTTTTTGGTAGAACGGGGCATGTTAGATTTGGATCTACCCATTGCCCATTATTTACCCGAAATGTGGGGAACAGACAAAGAATTTATTCCTCTAAGAGAGATTTTAGCACATCAAGCAGGGCTATATCCATACATTCCTTTTTGGAAACAAGTATTACCTAAGCGTGATTTAGCCAATGCCTTAACTCATAAAAAATCGAAGGACGCCTTTCAAATTGGGCAAGATACTTTTATTGCTCCTTATTTGCAAGATTCGCTTTTAAGCTGGTCTATTCACTCCAAACGGTTAAGGAAACCGAATACGGAACAGCCCTATGGCTATAAGTATAGCGACATTGGCTTTATTATTCTTAAAACCCTCGTTGAGCGAATTATAAACCAGCCGCTAGATGCGTTTTTAAACCAAAACTTGTATGCACCTTTAGGAATGAATCATACGGCCTTTAATCCGTTAAGTAAATTTTATGCTCATAATATTGTACCAACAGAGGGCAATGGCAAGTTTAGAGTTGGCGAACTTACAGGCTATGTAAACGACCAAAATGCAGCACTTATTGGCGGTGTATCTGGCCATGCTGGGCTATTTAGTAATGCGCTCGATCTTGCAAAATTAATGCAGATGCATTTGCAACTTGGCACCTATGGGGGCACTACTTTTTTATACCCCAAAACAATATTGAACTTTACCAAACGACAATATGTTGGTAACCGAAGAGGCTTAGGTTGGGACAAACCAAGTAGAGTGGCAAACGGCCCTACTACTGATTTAGCTTCTCAAAAAACATTTGGGCATACTGGCTTTACAGGCACTGCTGCTTGGGCAGATCCTGAACACCAATTAATATTTATTTTTTTATCAAACCGAGTATATCCTGATGCAGGAAATTTTAAACTGAACCAACTAAATATTCGTACAAGAATTCAAGGCTTACTTTATGAAGCAATAGATTTTAATAACTAAAGTACCCTTTTAATAACTGTGTAATAAATATTGATATTTTATACTCGTAAACTCCCAAAATTATTAATTTCGCAAGCCTTTCTTAACGTTTTTTTAAAGGCTCTAAAATTGAAGCTTTGATAAAAAATTAATTTATATGAAAATAGGAATTGTTTGTTACCCTACCTTTGGAGGTAGCGGAGTGGTTGCAACAGAATTAGGAAAAGCCTTAGGGAAAAAAGGGCATGAGGTGCATTTTATTACTTACTCTCAACCAATGAGGCTCGATTTTTTTAGTCAAAACATATTTTATCATGAGGTAAGTTTTAATTCATATCCACTTTTCAAATATCCTCCTTATGAAATGGCTCTGGCTAGTAAAATGGTAAATATTGCTCGGTTTGCAAAACTTGATTTACTCCATGTTCATTATGCCATACCGCATGCATCAGCCGCCTATCAAGCCAAACAAATTTTAGCCGAAGAAGGGATAAATTTACCCTTTATTACCACTTTACACGGCACAGATATTACGCTAGTGGGCAAAGACCCTTCGTATGAGCCTGTTGTTGCTTTCTCCATTAATAAATCTGATGGGGTTACTTCGGTATCCGAAAATTTAAAAGAAGATACCCTTAGCCATTTTAAAATTACCAAAGACATAAAGGTGATTCCTAACTTTATAGACTTAGAAAGGTTTAAAAAACATAAAAAAGATCATTTTAAAACAGCTATTTGTCCCAATGGCGAAAAATTAATTGTGCACACCTCCAATTTTAGGCAAGTAAAACGGGTTGACGATGTATTGCATATTTTTAAAAATATTGTTGATAAAATTCCTGCAAAATTATTATTAGTAGGCGATGGACCCGAGCGCATAAAGATGGAAACGATATGCCGAGAGCTTTGTGTAAGCGAGGATGTACGGTTTTTGGGTAAGTTAGATGCTGTAGAAGAGGTGCTTTCCGTAGCAGATTTATTTTTAATGCCTTCTGAAAAAGAAAGTTTTGGGCTGGCTGCCCTTGAAGCAATGGCTTGCGAAGTTCCTGTAATTTCATCTAATGCTGGTGGAATACCCGAGTTAAACATACATGGAAAAACGGGCTTTGTAAGCGAAATTGGAGATGTTGAAGATATGAGCAAAAACGCATTACATATACTTAGTAATAAGCACTTAGATACATTTAAAGCTGCAGCATTAGCAAGAGCCCACGAGTTTGACATCCATAAAATTGTACCTCAATACGAAGCTTTTTATCAAGAAGTGCTTGCGAAACAATAGATTATCTATTGATAATACTACGATCACAGTTCATTAATCGAGTTCAAGTTATTATTTGAAAGGCACTATTATTTCAAATAAATCGTTAGTTTTATTTGAAATAATATTATTTTTGCGTAAATAATTATAAAAAATGTCAGTAAAGGTAACTCCTAAAACGAAAGGACGGAAACAGCTTTTTGAGAGTGCATTTCTTGAAAGACTTACACGTACTCATATCGCTGTTCCGATAAGTGTATTTGTTGCCTATTCTATTTCGCTATTGGTTTATAGTGCTTATTCGATAAATACTTTATCGGTCATGCAAACTGTTTCCTTTTTCTTTATTGGGCTGTTTGCTTTTACCTTTATAGAATATATAATGCACCGGTATTTGTTTCATATAGGAACTAGCACGCCCAAAAGAGAGAAATTTCAATACATGTTACATGGTGTTCATCACGAATACCCAAAAGATAAAGAAAGGTTGGCCATGCCACCTATCATGAGTATTACTATATCTACTTTATTATTATTTGTTTTTAAGTTTTTAATTGGCGATTTTGTGTTTGCCTTTTTGCCTGGTTTTTTAGTGGGCTATGCGGGCTATTTAGTCATGCATTATGTCCAACATATATTTAAGGCTCCTAAAGGATTTTTCAACTCGTGGTGGGCAAACCATGCGGTGCATCATTATAAAGATCAAACCAAAGCTTACGGGGTTTCTTCTCCTCTTTGGGATTATATTTTTGGCACAATGCCAACCAAAAAAGTAACGGCTATTTCGGAAAATACTGATAAATAATTTTTTAGCGTTTTTGGGCAGTTATAAAGTTGCAATCTCTTTAATTATTACACCCGTAGCTTCAAAAAAATAATTAATTTCGGGTTCTGTAATAGCATCAATTTCTTCTTGAGTGGCATTGGCATCTTCGGCATAATGCTTTAAAGTAGCTACATCAGTGGTATCCATTTTAGCCATACCTTGTACAATAGCTATCTTGCCGGTTGCATCTTTAGGCACAAAAAAATCGTAGTCCTTAAACCTAACTCGCATCGTTTTACCATTTTGCATGTCAAGTTTCATCCAGCATCCTTTTTTAGGACAAACGCCTAAAATATTGGCCGTTAGTTTAATTTCTAAAGAGTCTTTACCTTCTATTTGGGTTAAAAATTTAGTGGAGGAAACAACTCCATCTTCGGTAATTTCTGCCCCATGTTTAGTAATTTCAACTTGCTCCTCTTCAATTTTTTCAACCTTTTCGGTTGATTGTGTTGAGTTACCACAGCTGGCTAAAATTGCCATAATTGTAAGCAATAAAATATTTTTCATTTGGGTAGTTAATTATTTTTTTAAAGATAGACCACAGAATTGAATTATAAAATACGGAATTACTTTCCTTGCATTACAAATGCACCCCAATAATAAGGTTCTGGGTATTTTGCTTTTAATGATTTTTGAGCCTCTACAAAAGAGGTATGCTTATCTTTTGTAGAGACCCAATTTTTATAAAAATTAGTCATTAATAATTGAGTTGCCGCATCGTCCACTTTCCATAAACTCATAATAACGGCTTTGGCACCAGCTACTTCAAACGAGCGTTGTAAACCATAAACTCCTTCTCCTGCCATAATATCACCTAGGCCTGTTTCGCAGGCACTCAACACAACAAGATCTGTATTAGTTAAATCTAAGTTCATGGCCTCATAGGCCGTTAATATCCCATTATTTCCTGTTGCTTTATTTAGTTTTCCTGCATTGGCTAGCATCAGCCCAGACCGAAGTAATACGTTCTCATTTACATTATTTAAAGGTATGCTAAATACATTATTTTTACCAACTTTTACATCGGCCACAAAGAAACCATGTGTTGCAATATGTAATAGCTTAGGACTTTTAACCCCTTTAATATTTTTTTCAGTAGCTGTAGTTGATTGATACATTGTGTTTTTATACCCTCTTGCTTTTAATAAAGATGAAATAGCTATTATTTCTTTACCAGTACCTGGCAATGGTTCAATATCGGAGGATCCATAAGTAGGATTACCTACTAACACAGCTGTTTTACTTGTTGAAGTTCTTTCTTTATTTTCGACCAAGGAACGTAAACTACTTACATTTAAGATGGCTAAACCATCAATAACATATTTGCCATTTGCGGCTTTTAAAGAATTTATACTTATCTGATTATAAACACCATCAGCGGATAAATAAATGGTGCTAATAGTATTCAATTTTTCTGCAATTGGCTCCCAGAATTGGTTATACGAATAGGAATCTTCTCTTTTAAGTTTAATGGCATTTTTATAATACTTAAAGTACCTCGATTCTAGTTGATCTCCATTGGCCAATACAACCATTTCAACTTGCGTTGGCTTAATAATTAACGCCATATACTGAATGCCCGTATTTTTTAATGAATAACCTATTTGCACAATTTCAACAGCCGCTTCTCCTCCTTTTAATTTAGCTTGAATCTCTTTTAACTGAGGTATTTTGCTTTCGTAGGCCTCATTAAAAATTCCGGATTTTTGCGAAAGCTCTTTTTCAAGTAGATTGGTAGTTTGGGCAATGGAATCTGTATTTATATTTTGTGCGGCCAAATCCTCTTTGCTCATGGTATAATACAGTGCTAATTGTCGCTTATTATCTAACCAAGAGCTATACGTGTTTATTAACTGTTTATCTCCACTATTCAAAATCGAATGCTTTACTTTAGTAGTGCTTGAAAGCAGCATAGCCTTCGTAGCTAATCGGTAATTTAAAGCTGATTCGACCACATGAGGATTTTGAGAACCCACGTCTGCTGTAAAGGCAAAGTATTTTTCAAATCTCGGCCTAAGTGTTTTCCAATAAGCTGCTTTTTCTATATCGCTCATAGGAGCAAAGTATTCGTTAACAAATTTTAACGATTGAGCAATTGATTTTTGAAATAATTGAGCTGCTTTCTCTGTGTTACCAAGCTGCCAATTTAATAAGGCAAGTTCTGTTACAACTTCTACATAATGAGGGTGATTCTCGCCATAGGCATTACTTAACGTATTTTCAGCAGCTGTTAAATTATTTTCAGCGTCTGTTAATCTTCCCTGACTTCTGTATAATGCCCCAAGCCTAGCTTTAGTTAAGCCGTAACTGGAAAAACTGGTTCCGAATTTTTTTTCATAAACAGCGAGTGCTTCTTTAAGTAAAGCTTCCGCTTTTTCATGTTTATTTATTTCAAGATAAAGGGATGCCTTAATTTCTAACAAGTGGGCATAATCAGGATTCGTTTTCTTGCTTTTTAAGGGGTTAACAGAAATCGCATTAATTGCAGATTGGAATATTTTCTCAGCCTGTTCATATTTTTTTTGCTGTTGATAGAGCAACCCCAAATTGGTTCTAAAGCGAGTGTATTTTCCCAATTTAGTGTTTAAGTTTTTAGCAGCAACCTCAAGGCATTCTTTTATATCTTTTTCAGCTTCTTTATAACGTCCTAAATTTTGGTATAGCACTCCCCTATTATTTAATGTAATTGCATAGGGCATTGACTCGGAACCGGATGTTTTTTTATTAATTTCCAACGTCTCAATAAACCCTTTTTCAGCCTCATTAAAGTTGCCTATATTTTTGTTAAGCACGGCAAGGTTATTTAATGATGCCGCATAATCAACACTGTTTTTCCCCCGCAGTTCCTTTCGCGATACCAGCCCCCTATTGGTAAACTCCACTGCCAAATCGTATCGACCCATACTATTATACAACATACCCATATCAGCCATAACCCGTGGGTACATTAAATTAGACTGGTAACTATTTAGCTCTAATATGCCTAATGCAAGTATAAATGAGGCCTCAGCCAACTTTAAAGCATTGGTTGCATAATACATCTCTCCTAAATCAATATGCTCCCGAACTTCTTCCAGTGTTGATTTTGTTTGCGCTTTATCTAGGAAGATACTCGCTACATTGGTTACATCATCAAATTTTTCTTTATCTTCAAACTGGGCAGAATAATCGCTAAAAGAAACAGAATAATTAAAGCTGGTGGTGTCAAATTTTGCCCTTGTTTTTCTTAAATGGTTAGAGAGATATTCTGTTCTTTTATTTACATTTAGCCCAACTTCTGAAGCCTTATCTTTTAAAAATTTACCTATTTGTGCTTGGCTAAAAAATGGAGCTATAAAAAATAATAATATAAGAATGCGCATAATTAAACTATTTATAATTTTTGTTTCTAATTGTTCATAAATGTATGAACAATTACTTGCTCTATTGTTGACTTGCTAATAAATACAAAACGGCCATTCTTGTAGCCACGCCATTTTCTACCTGATTTAGTATTATGGAATGGCTAGAATCCGCTACATCGCTACTAAGTTCTACCCCTCTATTAATAGGGCCTGGGTGCATAATAGTAATTTCCTTATCCAATTTCTGGAGCATCTTCAAGTTGATTCCAAAATAGAGGGAATACTCTCTGAGCGATGGAAAATATTTAATTTGCTGCCGCTCTAATTGAATACGCAGCACATTGGCAACATCGCACCATTGCAAAGCTTTAAATACATCAAGTTCTACTTTTACCCCCAACGACTGAATATGTTTTGGCAATAATGTATTAGGGCCACACACCATTACTTCTGCTCCTAATTTTTTAAGTGCAAAAATATTAGAAATAGCTACACGCGAATGTAGTATGTCTCCGATAATGGCTATTTTAAGCCCAGCTACATCTCCATATTTTTTATAGATAGAATAGGTATCTAATAATGCTTGTGTAGGATGCTCGTGGGTGCCGTCTCCTGCATTAATAATGTTGGCATTAATGTGGCGAGCTAAAAAATGAGGGGCGCCTGGGCTTGCATGCCGCATTACCACCATATCCACTTTCATTGCCAAAATATTATTGACCGTGTCGAGTAAAGTCTCGCCTTTTTTTACGGAGCTCGAAGCAGCAGAAAAGTTAATTACATCCGCAGAAAGTCGTTTTTCGGCTAACTCAAAAGAAAGTCTTGTACGTGTAGAATTTTCAAAAAAAACATTAGCGATGGTAATATCACGTAGTGATGGCACCTTTTTAATTGGGCGATTAATAACTTCTTTAAATGTATCGGCAGTGTCAAAAATTAATTGAATATCTTTTTCGGTTATATCCTTAATACCAAGTAGGTGCTTCTGACTAAGCTGCGTCATTTTCTTCGTTTATTAACCAGACTTTATTTTGTTTTTCAGGTTCTAGCTGAACCAATACTTTTTGATGTGCTAGGGTATTTACTTCTTTACCTACATAATTGGGCGCCAACGGAATATCGCGTGAATATTTGCGATCAATAAGCACCAATAATTCAACTTTTTGAGGTCTTCCAAAAGCTAGAAGTGCATCCATCGCTGCACGTACCGATCTACCCGTAAAAAGCACATCATCAATTAAAACAACCTCTTTATCTTCCACTACAAAATCCATTTTTGTCTCGTGCACTTTGGATGTTACATCTCGCCTTCTAAAATCATCGCGATAAAAAGTTGAATCTAAATATCCATACGTAACATGTACCCCTGTAAGTTTGTTTAATTGCATCGAGATTAAATCAAGTAAAAAAGCACCTCTTGGCTGTAAGCCTACTAAAATGGTGTTTTCAAAAGATCTATGATTTTCTATTAATTGATGACAAAGGCGATTTATGGTGATTGATAATAGGTCGGGGTTGAGTATTAATCGCTTTTGCATAATGTATTGATTGCAAAGATAGAAAAGATTATTAGTATAGATAGGAGCTGTTTCAATAAAAATTGGATTATCAAATAATTTTGAGGTGTTGGGCAAACTGGCTTTGCTTATTGTTAATACATTTTTAACTAAAGAAATTGCCTAGTTTAGCATTTTAAATTTTAGTTACATAACAAAATGAAAAATAGTGGGTTTTTAAAAGCACTTGGTCCTGGAATTTTATTTGCAAGCACTTGCATAGGGGTTTCTCATTTGGTACAATCAACTAGAGCTGGTGCGGTCTATGGGTTTGCATTTTTAGGTGCCATTATTTTAGCTAATTTATTTAAGTATCCATTTTTTGAGTTTGCATCAAGATATACTGGATCAACTGGAAAAAGTATTATTAATGGGTATGCGAAAGAAGGGAAATGGGTATTGGTGCTTTATCTTTTAATTACAGTGCCTTCTATGTTTACGGTTACAGCGGCTGTTACTTTTGTAACTTCAGGATTATCATCTATACTATTTGGATTTGAATTACCTTATAATGGCTGGTCGGCTCTATTACTTAGTTTCTGCATTGTAGTGCTAGCGTTTGGCAAGTACAAAATATTAGATAACCTTTTAAAAATAGTTGGAATAGTATTAGTGCTAACCACAGTTATTGCATTTATTGCTGTTTTAATAAATGGTCGAGCTCCGGTTTCGCCTAATTTTATTGCGGCAGAGCCGATGTCTATCGAAGGCATTATTTTCTTAATTGCTTTAATGGGATGGATGCCTACCGCAGTAGATGTTTCTACTTGGACAAGCCTTTGGGCAGAAGCTAAAATTAACTCATCGGGGTATAGACCTACAATGAAAGAAACGTTAGCAGATTTTAATTTAGGCTACTGGATATCTGCGATTTTAGCGATTTGTTTTTTAACACTAGGCACTTATGTTATGTTTGGCACGGGTCAAATATTTGCTAATAGTGCAGGAGGATTTGCGAGTCAATTAATTAATATGTTTACTAGTAGTATGGGAGCGTGGAGTTACTGGCTTATATCGATAGCGGCATTTTCAGCTATGTTTTCTACCACTATAACCGTTATTGATGGATATGTTAGGGCAATACAACGCACCACTTTTTTACTTACTAAAAAATCGGATACTGAAACAGAAACTCGTAAATCATTTATTCTTTGGTCTTTACTAGTTGGTGTGGGCGGCTATTTTGTAGTTGCCTTGTTTCTTAATAATTTAAAGCAGCTAGTTGATTTTGCTACCACCGTTTCTTTTGTTATCGCATTACCCGCAGCCTATTTGAACTACCATACCATATTTTCTAATCAAATTCCTTTAAAAGATCAACCCAAAAAAGCAATGAAATACCTAGCCATTGCGGGCATGGTATTTCTTGGCCTTTTTACACTCTTATTCTTTATTATTAAGCTAAACCCAACTATAGTTGAAAATATATTGGTTTTTTAACTATTATTTCTCCTAAAGTTTTGCACTTTAAATTACAAGCAACTAATATTGCAGTCCGATTTGAAAAGCTGCTTAATACTAGCCAAAAATCGGAAGTATATATTCCTCCTTAGCTCAGTTGGTTAGAGCATCTGACTGTTAATCAGAGGGTCCTTGGTTCGAGCCCAAGAGGAGGAGCTTAAAGAAAAAACCCTGACTTAATTAGTTGGGGTTTTTTTAGTTTTAAACATGACCTATTTTGTCTATATTCTTTATTCCTCAAAGCATGATAAATACTATGTGGGCGAAACTGGTGATGTTATTAAACGACTTTTTCAACATAATAACTCCACACAAAATACTTTTACTTCTAAGTATAGACCTTGGAAAATTGCAGCAACTTTTCAAGCCCCCTCCAAAACTTATGCGCTAACATGTGAACGGTTTATAAAACATCAAAAAAGTAAAACTTTTATAAAAAAAATAATCCAAATGGAACAATTATTAGGAAATTTGGCTCTGTTGGTTAGAGTCCCGAAACTTCGGGATTAATCAGTCCCGTATGTACGGGATGGTTCGAGCCCAAGAGGAGGAGCTTAAAGAAAAAACCCTGACTTAATTAGTTGGGGTTTTTTTAGTTTTAAACATGACCTATTTTATTATTTATTGGGTAAAACCCCATATCAATAAAGTTTAATAGATACCAAAAATCTCAAGAGAAGGAACAATTGCCTTCCATCGGTTAACGAACGTTTTTGCTAAAGTATTTTTAACAACTCATACATATTATTTATGGTGTAATTAGGAGTGATTACGCACTCTTTTTTATGTACATTATAATATACTTGATCCATCCCATAATTATACGCCCCTTCTATATCTGATAATGGATTGTCACCAATCATTATACACTCCTCTTTACGTGCTCCAATTTCGTTGAGCGCAAAAGCAAATATTTCTGGCTCTGGTTTTCGATAACCTGCTCTACTCGATGTAATAATTTTATCAAAATACGGATCTAACCTTGCTGCTTTAATTTTAATAAATTGCACCTCATCAAAACCATTAGATAAAATGTGAAATTTATATTGCGAGCGAAATGTTTCAAGTACCTCTTTTACTCCTTTTACAAGTGTTGGCTTTGCTGAGCAAATACTTAAAAAGCTATCTTGCATTTGCATAGCTACTCCATTTAAGTTAATTGATAGCTTTTCAAATACTTTGGGGAAACGTTTCTTTCGTATAATAGATCTTGTAATTTCTCCTTTATCAAATTGACCCCAAAGATCATTATTAACCTCTCTAAAAATCTTGATAAAAGAGTCAACCTCCACATTATGCCTCTTTAAATCATAGGTTTCATAAAGCTCATAGAGTGTTTCTTGCGAATTTCCTTGAAAATCCCATAATGTGTCATCTAAATCAAAAATTATATGTTTCTTGTCTTTTCCCATTTATATGCCAAAATTTTATTTTGAGCTAATTCTCTGTTATTAAGTAGGGTGTCATAAGTTTCAATATCTTTTTCTAACTGCCTATCTTTTTCTACAAAATCTACTAACTGACTTATCACATCATACACTTCTTCTTTAATAAAATAAATAACCCATTGATCAATTTTAATAAACCAAAGCATACCTGAGTTTTTAAGATATGTTATATGTCGAGATGTTTTTGTTTGGCTAAAATCAAGGATATGTACCAAATCTGAAATAGTCATTGGCCCTTTATTAATTAACAAGTTAATAATTCGAATACGTGCCTCATCGCCCAAAGCTTTCATAATTTGTGTTCCTATGCTAAGATTAAATCGTGTGAGCCTCATTTTTCGTATGCTAAATTTTAAGTGTTCTACCACAAATTAAACAATTGATTAGCGATAATATCAGTTATAATGCGTGTAATTAATATATTTGAGCAAAATGATGCATTCAAATTCTATAGCAAGGGTCTTTTTAGCAGTAATACTCTCATTTGGAACGACTCTACTACCTAGCTTATTAGCCGCTCAAGATCGAGAGATTGTGCAATTAACAGGCATGGTGATAAGTGATGACGGCCAAACTAAATTACCTGGTGTACATATTTATGTGCCCAAATATGGCAGAGGCACCACTTCTAATGTATATGGGTATTTTTCAATGCCTGTTTTAGTGGGCGATGAACTTGTGCTAAGTTCAATCGGATTTTTAAAACAATCTTTTGTGGTATCAGAAGGAGTAAACGGGAGAGTTAATGTAATTTTTAAAATGGAAATAGATACGATTTATTTGGAAAATATTGACATTACTCCTTTTTTATCTGAAAAAATGTTTAAGGAAGCAATATTAGCCATTAATGTGCCCGACCATGGCAAGATGATTGGTAACAGGTTAGATGGAAGTGCCTTATCTGCGTTGATGAGAAATATGCCTTACGATGCAAGCTTAAATGCGCAGTATTATTTTAATCAACAGCTATATTATATGCAGGATAATTATGGCCCAAGGATGAACCCTTTCTTAAATCCATTTAACTGGTCTAGGTTTATTGGGTCGATGAATAAGAAAAAATAATTTATTTGCTGTTTTTTTCTTATAACTACAATGTTAATGCAACCACAATAAGCGCGGCTAATAACACATAGATTATCCCAATTAATATCTTAAAAAAATTAAATTCTGTCTTTTTCATTTCTGTATAATTAATTTTCATACTAACCATACTATCATAATGATGCCAAAACCAAAAATATGCCTTAGAGCCAATTAAAAGCATATTTTAAATTATAAGACAAAAAAAAGTTCCATTTTGGGACATCTATCCTCAAAATGGAACTTTTAATAAAGGTTAATTTTCTCTACCCTAGATACTCAACTAGATTAGTGGACCTATTAGATGCCCTTAACTCTCTCAACGATTTCTCTTTTAACTGACGTACTCGTTCCCTTGTTAAACCAAGCTCATCACTTATCTGCTCTAGCGAGAGTGCATTATCTCTCCCTATCCCAAAAAACATTTTTAGTATCTCTCTATCTTTAGGTTTTAAGGTAGAAAGGGATCGTTCTGCTTCTACAGACAATGAGCCTGTATAAGCAACGCCTTTATCTGTAGCATCTATGGTTTTATCCATTAACACATCAAGCAATGAGTTATCGTCTTCATTTGCAAATGGGGCATCCATTGAAAGTTGCCTCATATTACCATCCAACGTTTTCTTTACCTCACTTACCGTCATCTCCAAAACTTGAGCTAGTTCTTCATCGGTTGGCTCCCTTTCCAAGTTTTGCTGCATTTCAGAAGCAGTTCTTCTAATTCTATTAAGCGTACCCACCCTGTTTAGTGGCATTCGTACCATTCTAGAGTTTTCGGCCAATGCTTGCATAATAGATTGGCGTATCCACCACACCGCATAAGAAATAAACTTAAATCCCCTTGTGTGATCAAACTTCTTAGCTGCTTTAATCAGGCCTATATTTCCTTCGTTAATTAAATCATTAAGCGTAAGGTTTCTATTTTGATATTGCTTAGCTACGGATACGACAAACCTAAGGTTTGCCCGCACCAATTTTTCTAAGGCTGCTTCATCACCCTCTTTTATTCGTATAGATAATTCTGCTTCGTCATCCGAAGTAATCATATCTATTCTGTTTACATCTTGGAAATACTTTTCTAACGATTGGTTTTCCCTTGTGGTAATGTTTTGACTTATTTTTAATTGTCTCATAACGATTTTGTTATAGTGATAACGATACAAAGCTAGTAACAGTTCCATTCGTTTGCATAAGATGAATACCTAAATTGCAAAATAGGTAATTTGCCTATACCCTATTTTCTTAACCTGTTTCTTTATTTATATAATAAACGACCGTATAAGTAACAATATTGGATTTTGAAAAATAAATAATATAAGTTGCCAATAGCCGCCCCTTTGGCGTTGTTTCACCGATAAGCTTGGTAGTGATAATGCCACTCTTGGGTGAATAGTTACTTAATAAAAAAAAGCCAGCCCTTTCGGGTTGGCTTTCAATACTTTGTGGAGTCGCAGGGATTACCTACGGTGATCCCTTTCGTTTGGTTAGTGGTTACAAAGCATTGAAAGCCTAATGCTTCGCATAAACTGGCTTTTTTATTTAAAATTCATCAAAGCAAGCTTTGCTTTTTTTAATAAAAAAAGCCAGCCCTTTCGGGTTGGCTTTCAATACTTTGTGGAGTCGCAGGGATTCGAACCCTGGTCCAGCTAAGGAAACCATATACCCTCTACATGCTTAGTTTCACTTTAGATTTTCGAAGTAGGCCGGCCGGAAACAAGCCAACTACAACCCTTAGCTACATAGTTTCTCACCTTTAACAAGTAGCCAGTTAAAGGCCAGTTTTGCTTTTTCGACACCTCAATTCCAAATCAACAGAACAAAATTTGGAGAGATGTGGCCAGGAACCGTTCTTAACGGTAAACCTTTTAAACCTGTAATTTTAGCTATAAGCTAAAATTAGGCAGCCATGGCGTAATTAGATTCGCCAAATATGGTTTGAGTGTATTGATTACGGATGTTAACTCCTCACCCGACATGCCAGTATATAATATTCGCCTACTGTCAATTCCAGTCGACCCCATATCGTTTTATAGGATTACAAATATAGGATGTTTGATGTGGGAAGTTTGATGTATAATGTGAAAAATAAAAATTTTATCTCTAACCGTCTTTTGTCAATTTATAAAAACCTAACATCTAATATCTAATATCTTGCATCTTATCGCTATCTTCGAGCCAATGGAAAATTTTGTTGTTTCAGCACGTAAATACAGACCCAAAGGCTTTGAAGAAGTGGTTGGCCAGGATCACATCACAACAACTCTTCAAAATGCGATTGGGAATAATCAGTTAGCACAAGCCCTCCTATTTTGTGGGCCACGTGGGGTAGGCAAAACCACCTGTGCACGTATTGTTGCCAAAATGATTAATAATACCGAGGGTGATGATGCTATTAACCTCTCGCTAAATATTTTTGAACTTGATGCAGCTTCTAACAACTCTGTTGATGATATTAGAAATTTAATAGATCAAGTTCGGTATCCTCCACAATCAGGTAAATTTAAAATATATATTATTGATGAGGTTCATATGCTTTCGCAACAGGCTTTTAATGCTTTTTTAAAAACATTAGAAGAACCTCCTCCTTATGCCATCTTTATTTTGGCTACTACCGAAAAGCACAAGGTACTTCCTACTATCTTATCCCGATGCCAGATTTATGATTTTAATCGAATTCAGGTTTCAGACATTGCTACGCATTTACTAAAAATTGCAGAAGCTGAAAACATTAAAACGGAAGAAGAAGCTTTACACTTAATTGCACAAAAATCAGATGGTGCTTTGAGGGATGCCCTTTCTCTATTTGATTTAATTGTTACGTTTTCTGCCGAAGGTGCTGTTACGTATGCCGATACAGTAAGCAACCTTCATATATTAGATTATGACACTTATTTTAAGTTAACCGAATTTTTTATTGAAAAGAACCAATCTGGAGCACTACTACTATTTGACGAAATTCTAAAAAATGGCTTTGATGGGCATGAATTTATTATAGGACTTGCCAATCATTTTAGAAATTTAATGATGTGTAAGGATAATGCCACAACCTCATTATTAGATGTACCCAAATCAGTGCAAGATAAATATGCAATGCAAGCAAATAATTCCTCTCTATCATTTTTAATGAATGGGCTTAATTTATTATCTCGGTGCGATTTTGAATATAAAAGTAGAAAAAATCAACGCTTGCATGTTGAAATTACTTTAATGAAATTAACCCACTTAAATGCGGTTATCAACCTAGCTCAGTTGGAGGAGAGCACTGAAAAAAAGTAGAAAAGCCACCTAAAAAGGCTGCTACTTCTACCCCATCTGTTCCAGTTATTAAGGACAAACCAACCTTAACAGAAACCTCCGTTTCTAAAGCTGACGATTTACCCATTACAGAGGAGAAACTAACCCGAAAAACTAAAACTATTAGTATTCCCCTCAATTTAGGGGCTATAAAAACAAAGATAGCTAACCAAGAAGAAGCCCAAAAAAAGGAGAGAAAGCTCGTTAAAAAACACAGAGAAAAATCAGATTCCTTTACAGACGATGAGCTGACCAAAGCCTGGGCAAGTTATATTGAGCACAGAAGAAAAGTGGGCAGCGAACAAGAGGTAGCATTTTTAAAACACCCTTACACTCGAACTGGCAGCACACTAAAAATTCAAATTCATAACTCAATTTTAGAACTTACATTCGATACGCTAAAAGTGGATTTACAGGCATATTTAAGACAATTATTGCAAAACGATACTATAAAAATTGAACTGGAACAACTTGAAAGTGAATCTAAAAAGATGATTTATACTAATAAAGAAAAGTTTGAACACTTGGCAAGTATGTACCCTGCTGTTAAAATACTTCAAGAGAAATTAGGCTTAGATTCTGACTATTGAGTGTTAGCCAATCTCTGTTAACTCACATTAAAAATTTTAATATTTTTTAAAACAGCTATTCCGTATCTTCGGGATGAAGTCTTATCGAGAGAATGCAAAAAATAGAACTAG
>CAZGDC010000011.1:3733-30224 GCA_964524405.1 uncultured Roseivirgaceae bacterium | reverse complement strand
ATTCTATATAATTCTTTAATTAATACTTATTTTAGATGATTGCACAAGTTAATAAATAATTTACTAGATATCTATCTAAAATAGAATGTTATCAAAATCGTACCTATTCAGCCGAGGTGCTTTCGAGATAAAAATAGTTGATTTTTTTGATAAACGAAGCTTATTTTTCTTAGCATAGCACCGCTATGGTACTAAAAATAGCTAAAGTTTAGCGAAAAAAGCACTTTTTTTTAGCCGGAATGACTCTTGGGTGAATAGGTACTCAAAATCCTACTTTAAATAATTGCGTTCAAATCAATTTGCACAAATCAAAAATTAACTAATTTCGCCAAGTCAAATAAAGCATATTATGGGAAGAGCATTTGAATTTAGGAAAGCACGCAAAATGAAACGTTGGTCGAAAATGGCCAAAACATTTTCGCGAATTGGGAAAGACATTGTAATTGCCATTAAAGAAGGTGGCCCTGAGGTAGAATCCAATTCAAGGTTACGCGCTGTTATTCAAAATGCGAAAGCGGCCAATATGCCAAAAGATATTATTGAACGAGCTATAAAAAAAGCAAAAGATAAAGACACTAGCGACTATAAAGAAGTGAATTTTGAAGGGTATGCCCCCCACGGGATTGCCATTTTTGTAGAATGCACCACCGATAATAATAATAGAACGGTTGCCAATGTAAGGGCAGCTTTTACAAAATTCAATGGTAATTTAGGCACTTCAGGTTCGGTGGAATTTCTTTTTGAACATACTTGTAATTTTAGGATTTCAAGAGGAGAACATGATTTTGAAGAACTAGAGCTAGAGTTAATTGATTCGGGCATAGATGAAATTTTTGAAGATGAGGGAGAAATTAATATTTACGGCCCTTTTGAAAGTTTTGGTTCTATTCAAAAATCATTGGAAGAAATGGGCATAGAAATATTGTCTTCGGGCTACGAACGTATTCCTACCAACACTACTAAGCTTAGTGAAGAACAAGAAGCCGAAGTAGAAAAATTATTGGAAAGGCTAGATGAGGAAGATGATGTGAGCAATGTATATCATACCTTAGGGTAATTTATTAATGGGTTTTTGTTGTTTAACGTTTACATTAGGTGTTTAACGTTGCAATTTGTAGTTCGCCTAATTAGTTGGTTACTAAATTGTACATTTGGAATTAATCTATAAATTAATCAGGTTAATAACCCAACTCAACCTATGCCACTTACTCCCTTTGCAGGCGTTTTAGGATCTACTAGAGCAGCTCATTTATTAAGAAGGGCAACTTTTGGCCCAACACGTGCATTATTACAGCAATTTGAAACACTTACTGCCACGCAGGCAGTTAATTTGCTTTTTGATGACCAAATACCTGACCCAGTGCTACCACTTAACCCAGAAACAGGGCAAGATTGGTTATTAACAGGCCAATTAGGAGCAGAGCTAAACCTTAGAGGACTCACAAAAAATGTACTTCATTGGTTTATCGGGCTGGCTGCCGATACTAGCCAACCCGTAAGTTTTAATACACGCGAAAAAATTGTTTATTTCTACCATACCCACTTTACTACCCAACAAGAAAAAGTGAGTAATAGCCGAATGCTTTATTTTCAAAACGAGCTGTTTAGACAATTTGCATTCGATAAAAACAAAACCGAAATTTTCAACTTTAAGTCGTTATTAACTAAAATAAGTTTTGATAATGCCATGCTCCGTTTTTTAGATGGCAAGCAAAATGTAAAAGGAAGCCCCAATGAAAATTATGCCCGAGAATTACTAGAGTTATATGCCATTGGCAGAGGGCTAGAAGGTACTTCTTCGCCTGATTTAGCACCAGGCGACTACCTTTATTTTACCGAAGATGACGTGCAAGCAGCAGCTCGTGTACTCTCTGGATTAAAACTAGACGAAGAATTTACTACGATTGATATAGACACTAATTTGCCCAAAGGAAAAGTTTCACCCAATGCGCACGATAATGAAGACAAACAATTTAGTCATCGGTTTAATAATACCCTTATTAGCCCTAATCCTGCCCTCCTTTTAAATGGCGAACCTACGCAAGAAAGTGTTCTCGATGAAATTAATCAATTGGTTGAAATGATTACCACCCAACCAGAGTCAGCCATTTTTATTTGTAGAGAACTGTATCGGTTTTATGTGTATCACGAGGTTACAGAAGATTTGCAAAATACAATTATAGCAGAAATGGCAACCACATTAGTAGCTAATAATTTTAAGATTGAGCCCGTAATAACAAACCTACTATTAAGCACACATTTTTACGATGCCGTTATTACGGATGTAAATGATGATAAGTTTGGTGCTATTATAAAATCACCCCTAGATTTAGTAGCAAACACCTATCGAGCCTTTAATTTTTCGTTTGCCAATCACATTACTGAATTTGATTTATTTTACCAACAAGCAGATGATATAAAAGAACAAATGAAGCGAATGGGAATAGACTTTTACGAACCATTTGAAGTAGCAGGCTATACAGCATACCATCAATTTCCTGCTTTTAATCGTAATTGGATTTCCTCAAATTACCTCATTAATAGGTACGATTTTATTAATAATACGTTTATGAACATGAGTTCTCCAGACTCAGAAATGCCTGTTATTGATACAGTGCAATTTGTAAGAGACTCTTTTGATAATGCCACCGCAGCCGATGCACGAAGCCTCATTATTGCTTTAATACAATATCTATTTCCTGTACATGTTAATTTAACTTTTAATGCAGCAGCCGATGATAATGCTGGAGTAACAGCCGAAAGACTTAATTATTTTTTACACGCCTTTTTGTTCGAACCTCAAATTGATGCCGACCCAGAAGCGGCATGGACTCATCGCTGGAATGGCAATGTTGGAATGGATGTAGTGGAGGTTCAATTAACTAAACTCCTTAACTCCCTTTTACAAACCCCCGAATATCAATTAATGTAACCTGAACTATAAAATGAAAAGAAGACACTTTTTAAAAAGCACCTTACTTACAGGAGGTTCACTTACATTGGGGGGCTTTCCTCTTAATTTATTAGCCCAAGAAAGCCAATTAAGTAGATTAGCCGCAACTAGCACCAACGATAGAGTATTGGTGATTTTGCAAATGCATGGCGGTAACGATGGTTTAAACAGCCTAATTCCAATAGATGAATATGACCACTATTATAGCAGAAGAGCCAATATCGCCATTCCTAAAAAAGGCACAAACCGAGCATTGATTGAACTAGACAGCACCTTGCCCTCCGAAGCAAAGGTTGGGCTACACCCAGATATGGGTGCTATGAAACAATTATACGATTATGGGCGGCTAGGAATTATTCAAGGGGTTTCTTATACCAATAATAATGGCTCCCACTTTAGAGGGCGCGATATATGGTTTATGGGCGGTGGAGCTCACGATTATTTTTCTTCGGGTTGGATTGGCAGGTATTTACAACAGGAATATAAACCATTAACCTACCCTGATGATTTTCCTAATGCCGAAATGAAAGACCCATTAGCCATAGAATTAGGAAGTGATGTATCACTCGTATTTCATCAAAATGGCAATATACCTTCGTCCATTTCATTAGGAGGAGACCCCGAAAGATTTTCAGATTTAGTAAACTCATTAGATGGATTTGTAGATGAAGGAATTGATCCAAGAGGCAAACCCCCAACGGCACTTGATAATACTCCTTATGGCAAAGAAATGAACTGGATTTTGGGGTTAGAAGATAAAACGGCAGAATATGCTGATCGCTTACGACAGGTATGGGATGCTTCCTCAGCCTCCTCAGTAACCTACCCAGAAACCTACCCTTTTAATGCTCCCAAAAATGCAAAACGAAATCCATTATCAGGTCAATTACAGCTAATTGCTCGCTTACTTGGTGGTGGTGGAGCAGGCCAAGGCGTTAAAACCAAAGTTTTTTTACTACGCATTGGAGGGTTTGATACCCATGCAAACCAAGTAGAAAATTATGACCCTACCATGGGCATTCATTCCACTCAAATGTATCATATTTCTGCGGCTATGAAGGCATTTCAAGACGACCTTAAAGCAAGAGGGATTGAAGATAAAGTATTAACCATGACCACTTCAGAATTTGGGCGCAGAATAGATTCCAATGGAAGTTATGGCACTGACCATGGTACAGGTGCCCCCATGTTTTTATTTGGGCCCCACGCCAAATCAGGGGTGTTGGGCAATGTGCCTAACCTAAATTTACGAAATGTAGAAATGCAGTACGATTTTAAACAAATTTATGCTGCTATTCTTAAAGATTGGTTTGAAGTAGATGATGCAACCATTCAAAACGATATTTTATTTAGAGATTACAGAAACGGGAATGATGATACTGGGGGTAGTTACGAGCCGCTAAACATTATTGATAACAACCCAATTACCTCAGTTAATAAATTTATTAACGATAAATTTTATATGAAACAATGCTATCCTAACCCCGCTAAAGATCAAGTAACCTTTACCTATAGAGTAAATGCGTTTACTTCCGTTAAACTCGTACTTTCAGATTTATTTGGACGGCACTCATCTACCATTGTAGATGAAATAAAACAATCTGGCGAACATCAGGTTGTTTTTCCTGTGCATAACTTGCCTGCTGGGCAGTATATTTATAGCTTTCAAGCGGGACCTATTAAAGAATCGAAAAAACTAACCATTATAAAATAAATGCGATTAAAACTAACCGTGCTAGCTCTCTTGCTTACCACCACTATTTGGGCGCAAAACCGAAAAAAACCACCTAGCAAAGATCCCTTTTTGAAAACACAATGGTACTTGGGTTTTTTCGCAGGCGGCAACTTATCAAAAGCAACTCCCAGTACCGCCTATTATGGCTACGAGCCTCTTAATTACGACATTAGAGTAATGGACAAAACCTATTCAGGACTAAAAAAATTGGGCGCACAAGCTGGGCTTGTGTTTATGTTTTACACTAAAGGTTTTACCATTGCACTTAAACCTGGTATTCATAGCTACGAAGTAGAGCATACTACCAATGCGAATTGGAACGACAGCACGGATCCAACCAATAGCTTACTAATTAATTATAACCACACCACGCATTTTAATTACCTAGAATTTCCGCTTTCGGTTCAATATGATTTATTAAAAGGAAAAATTAGGCCCTATGTTGGGTTCGGAGGGTTTTATGGCCTTTTATTGCAAGCCAATAGAACCATTGAGCGATCAGGAACCGATAGCGCTTCGGGCTCATTAGGTAACTTTTCCAACCAGGCTACAACTATTGGCGTATCCGATTTGTTTATTAAATCTGCCCTTGGCTTAAATGGATTTGTGGGGGTAAGTTACGATCCTGGTAACATTAGAATTACCATGGATATTGGCTATAAATTGGGGTTAAATAATATTACAAGCACCGAAAACAGATACCTTAATAATGAGTTATCTGCCATTGGTGAAGCTACAGATGACCTCACCATCCAAAACCTTTACCTTAATTTTGGTTTTGTGTTTCCTCTTAAATTTATTAGTAAAAACTATAACGCTATAAATTAATTTCAATGAAGAAATTCATGTATGTTACCTTATTATTATTAGCTGCAAGCAGTTGCGATATCAGCAAAAATAATATAGAACCTGCCAATACCTTTACAAAAATTTATGACGATGACCGTTTTGAGCAAGCATATTATCCTGTAGATATAATCCAAACCGAAGACGAAGGCTTTCTGATTCTTTCAGAGGTAAAAAACGACCAATCATTATTTACTTCTGTGTTGGTAATAAAAACCGATAAAGTAGGCAAAATTATATCTAATACAATAATGAGCAGCCCTTTTGCAATGCCTGTAAAGGGGTGGCAAAAAATGGGGTCTAGTTATTATTTCGTTTGTATGAACGAAAATTCCACCACTGCTCAGTTAGTTGCCGTAAGTGAAATAGGTGAACTTTCAGAGCCTATACCGCTCCATGGCATTACGAATCCGCTTGTTGTAAATGGAGATGAATCTCAACTTATTATTTTATCTTTTGATAATGCAGATGCAGAGTCGGTTATATCAATTGTTCTTCCCTCAGGGCAAATAAACCAACAACAAGGTTACTCTATTGGTGCAGGTGTTGATGTTGAAAAACCAATTATAGACCATTTGATTCGAAATGGGCCTCTATTGCCCTTTCAAGTAGGAAAAACAAAAGAAGGGCTGTATTATTTTAATGGGTTTTATAATTACACGTTCTCGTTGGCATTTACCAATTTTGGCGATAGCCCTACGGGTGTTTGCCAGGGGCAGTCAAACGAAGGAGGTATTAGTGCAGTTGCTAGCATTGGCAATGATGTGTTTGGAATTGCTCGCTTTAATTTTGGCGACAATTATATTGCTCCTATTGCCAATATTTCAACAAATACGATTACTTCAAGCACCGATATTATAGGAAATACATTTCCAGAAATTGAATATAAAGCCAAAATTAGCCTCCTAGAAGTTGAGGGAAAAGAAAAATGGATTTATGCCACCAGCACGCAAAACAGGCAAATAGTGCTTTATGGGTTTAATCAAACCACAGGCACTATTTTAGGCACCTCTTACCTTGGAAAC
Organism: uncultured Roseivirgaceae bacterium; assembly: GCA_964524405.1. GTDB lineage: Bacteria > Bacteroidota > Bacteroidia > Cytophagales > Cyclobacteriaceae > JAKISE01. The sequence goes on along the minus strand of CAZGDC010000011.1, from coordinate 23,665 downwards.
GGAAACCCGTATGTATTTTCCGCCTTTACCACTACCGCTGATGGAGGTATTGCTATTTTAGCCCAAACAGCATTGGAAGGACGTTTTCAGCGCATTGCACTGTTTAAAAGAGACCAAGAATTTTTTAATGGATTAATTCAATAAAATTACATATCAATTTTTACGTACATAATGCCCTTTAGGAACAGGAATAGGAGCAGTTACCCCTCCAATTTTATTGTTTATAGTTTCTTTATTAATTTTTAATTGAATTTCTTCCATATTAAACTTTACTAATTGCAGTGGTTTAAGCCCAATATTTTCTGCTCCTTTTTTTAATAAATAGCGTAGTAAAAACACAAGCAAAATTAACCAAGCAAACATAATTACTTTTTGCATTACTGGGTCGTGCGTAAGTAAAGAGTAAAGTTCTTTATCCTCTCCTAGTAAACCGTTTTTACCAAAAATAACGGTATTTTTTAAAAAGTTATTATGTGCATCAGAATATAAGGTATAGGGCAAATAGCCAATGGCGAAGCCCATAAACCCCACCAACGTATTCAAATAGCCCATGCCTATGCGCATATACGACCGAATTTCGCACCCTATTAATGTTACGGCTCCAAACCCTAAAAATAACCCCCCAATAAAATTGCCTGCCGTTAATCCTGCTTTTACGCTATTGCCTAAGGCAGGAGATATGTTAAAAAAGGTCCAAGCGATTAACATAAACACCATCATAATTATCCAAGTTACCACTACCCCGATAATAGGAGAGTAACTGCGCATTAATGTTCGTGTAATTTGGGGAACGCCTTTTTTAGCATATTTAGCATCTTGTTTTGTCATGCTTCCACCAGTTTCTAACGATACCAATGCGCATTCTGTTCCATAACCACTTTTAGATAATGCCACTCCTGCAATAATTCCAGAAAATAAGGTAAGAAATACAAAAAGTCCGTTTCTATCGGCTACCGATTTCCCAAATGCTGCTAGCGTATCGCCATTTAAGTGCATTAAAGAAGTGGGGGCAAAAAGTGCACCGTACAAAGAAGAAAAAAGAAATAGGATTGTAAAGGCAAGCGAAATCCAAAAAATAGGGTTCTTTTTCCAGTTATATCCTTTTTTTAATGTGGCTTGCTCGCCAGGATTTGCATTTTCTACATATAATCGTGTTTCTTGATGCTTAAAATAGTTTGCTAAGCCTAGTTTTTCCATTAGAATAAAGCCTAATGCACCACCAATTGCCATAAAAATAATGGAACCAAAAGAACGTAACCCCATAAATGGAACGCCTCCCATTAAATGAGTTAGCGTGCATCCGCCTGCTAACCTAGTGCCATAACTAAATAATGCCCCTCCTAAAAAAGAAACGATTAATGCTTTTTTAGAATAATGTGCCCACGCACGAGACTCGCCTTCCATACGAGCTACTATAAAACCTCCGATAATCATTCCTAGTATTGGCCAGCCTATGCCTGGGGTAAACACCCCACCTTCAGGTATAATATTGCCTAAGCTATCTACTCCATAATTGCCATACAACTCTGAAAATGAGCCTACCATGTTATTAAGAAAAACCTCCAACCCTCTAAACATTCTTCCTAAATCGGTGGTTACACCAATAGGCATTAAGTTAGGTTCATCTCCTGTACTTGATTTATAAAACCATATAGCTAGCATATACATAATTTGTGCTACGCCAAATAATACGCCAGCATATACATACGACCACTGGTTAGTAAATAACTGTTTAAGTGATTTTTTCATAATTTAATTTGATGATAAACTAGTTGCTACTCGCCCCATGGTTAAAAAATATCTTCCTTTTTATGGGATAAAAAAAACAGGTTACATTTCGCAAGACAAATAATTTACAACCTGGCTGAATTCAAGTCACAAATGCAACTTCTGTATTAAAAAATAAAGATTCAAAAGTATAATTTTTGTCTTATAATCAGTTGTTTTTAAGTTAAAAATAGCGGTAATAAGCCTGCTATTTTCTCTATTACAAGCGGTATAAGCAAAATAGGGCTAAAATATTTTTTCAACCAAAATTGATTTTATTGCACTTATAGCTTTCATAACAAATAGAGCATGAATAATGCGGGTTAATTTGGTATGAACTTGCGAAGTGTATAAAAGTGTTATTTTTTAGAGTGTATTATTAACCTGGCGGACGCATTTTAGGATTATCAAATAAATAAAACGTCATTCCTGCGGAGGCAGGAATCTCTAAATCAAGTTTTTTAAAAGATTAAAACCCTAATTAATATTCGCCACTTTAATAACTAACCTATTCTTTGCTGTTTATTATCTTTGCTAAAAACTTATTTAGAGTAATTAAATTATGAAAAGAACCATACATATAGCAGGCCTATTTCTCATAAGTCTTATAGCCACGCTGCCATCTTGTATAGATGCGCAAAGTATTAAAGACCGTGAGGCACATCAGCGTAATTCCATTATAACGTATGTGCCAGCAGTTTCGCCAACAGGTTTAGGGGTTGTTCATAAGCTAACAAACGAAGAATTTCAAAAAGTAATTAACGATAAAGTTGGAGTATTAGTTGATGTAAGAACACCTAAAGAATTTGCACAAGGACACCTTTTTGGAGCCGTAAATGTTGATTTTAAAACACATACATTTAAGTCGTTTATCTCAAAATTTGATACGGGAAAACCCATTTTAATCTATTGTGGATCAGGTAATAGAAGCGGTAAAGCTGAAAAAATAATGCGCGCTATTGGATTTAAAGAGGTTTATGATTTAAAAACAGGCTTTGGAGGATGGAAATCGGCATCACTGCCAATCTCTGCCGAAGATAACGAAGCGAACATTGCTCTACAAAATGATTTGATTGCTAATGCGCCTACATTTAGCCTAATTGAAGGGGTAGGAATTGCAACGGATATTGATGCAACAGCATTTAAAGAACTTATTGAAAAAGGAGGGATTACGTTGGTTGATGTACGTACAAAAGAGGAGTTTTTATCAGGTACAATCCAAGGGGCTGTACATGTAAACTGGAAAGATAAACATTTTGCAGAAACAGTAGTCAAAGAAATCTCTAATGATAAGCCAGTTGCTATATTTTGTGGTTCTGGTCAGCGTTCAGGGCGAGCAAAAACCGTTATGCTATACGCAGGATTTAGTAAGGTTTACAATCTTTCAACTGGTATAAAGGGCTGGAAAGTTGCTCATTATCCTTTAGCCACAATGGAAATAGAAGGCGACATTCGTGGCCTTGATGTTGAAAACTTTAATAATGCTGTTTTAAGCAATGTTGGGGTATTGATAGATGTTAGAACTCAAAAAGAATTTGATGATTATCATATACCAGGGGCTATTATAATTGATTTTAAAGGAAATGATTTCGAAAAAACAGTAACCGAAAAACTGAGTAAAGATACCCCTGTAGTAATTTATTGCCGATCAGGTGGTAGAAGTGGACGTGCTATGAAAGCATTAGAAAAAATGGGGTATAAAGTATATAACCTCAAAAATGGCATCTTAGATTGGAAAAAGCATGGAATGCCTTTGAAGGGCGATAACGTAAATGTTCATCATTCTGGAGAAGAAAGCTGCTAGTCTAATTCAAGCTTAGAAATCGAAAAGTAATAATTCATCGTTTTTCTTTTTTTGGGATGAAGTAATCTGTTGCACTTATGTGTCAGTTGCTTCATTCGGTTTTTTTAAAACAGAACCCTTACCTTAATAGTACCTTCAATTTTTTTTAATTCATCAATCATAGCAATAGGGTATTCTTTATTTATATCAGTAATAACATAGCCAATAGTTTCGTTGGTTTTTAAGTATTGACCTAGAATGTTGGTTTTTTTATCAGCTAATATATTGTTAAGCTGAGCCAGCAAACCGGCTCTGTTTTTATGAATATGGATAAGTCGATGGCCATTTTCAAGAATAGGAAGTTGTAGTTGAGGAAAGTTAACACTGTTAGCGGTGTTGCCTGTATTTATAAACTTCATTAAGTTATTAGGTACAAACGAACCAATATTTATTTGCGCTTCTAATGTGCTGCCACCAATATGTGGGGTTAAAATGGTATTGCTTGCTCCTTTTAATTCAGATTCAAAAGGTTCGTTATTACTCTTAGGCTCTTGAGGGTACACATCAATAGCGGTTCCTCTTACTTTTCCAATATCAATACTGTTTTTAAGTGCAGTAATATCAACCACATGACCACGACCAAGGTTAATAAAAATAACGCCCTCTTTCATTTTTTCAAATTGAGAAGCACCAATAATATTTTTATTCTCCTTTCTGCCATCCACATGTAGGGTAATAATATCTGCTATTTCAAGTAATTCATTTAAAGAATCACAAGGTGTAGCATTGCCCAAGGCAAGTTTCTCTTCTAAATCGAAATAGTAAACATGCATACCCAAAGATTCTGCAACCACAGAAAGCTGAGAGCCAATATTGCCATAGCCAATAATGCCTAAGTTTTTTCCACGAATTTCGAAGCTATTGGTCGCAGATTTATTCCATACTCCATCGTGCATAGCACGAATTTTATCAGGTAAATTACGCATTAGCATAATTATTTCTGCGATTGCTAACTCAACTACAGATCGTGTATTACTATAAGGGGCATTAAATACGGCTATACCTTTTTTTGTACATTCCTCTAAGTCTATTTGGTTGGTGCCAATACAAAATGCACCTATTGCCATAAGCCTATTGGCGTTATCTAATACCTTTTTAGTAATTTGAGTTTTAGATCGAATGCCAATGATTGAAACACCTTTAATGCGATTACATAGCTCATCTTCATCAAGGCTAGAGGCGATAAGTTCTACATCAAATCCTCCTTTTTCCAAGGCATTTTTTGCATTTATATGAACACCTTCTAAGAGTAAGATTTTAATTTTGTGTTTTGGATACGAGAGATCTGTCATTAGAGATATAATTTAAAAAATCGTTAAAATTAGAAGCAATATAATCTGCATTTTTGGTAACGGTTGGTCGGCTAATGTTTTCTGTATAAGCTATAAATCGTTGAGCATAGCCTGCTTTTTTTATTTCATAATCGGTGTAGCCATCACCAATAACCACTACGGGTAAAGTTAGTTTGAGAGATTTGACCAAAGCAGGTTTGCCTTGATTTTGGCTAAGCAGGTTTTTTGAGTCGAACCCATTAATTTGCCCATCTGCAGACCATGTAAACGTGTTTGCAAAAACATGATTAGATTCGATGTAAAAATCGGCTACAACGGGGTCAATAAAGTCTTTAAACCCACTTGAAACAATGTAAATGTTATTTTTGTATTTCTTAAAGAAGTCTTTGTTTGCAAGAATGCTTTTTGAGATTTTAGTTTTTAATTGAGCAATTAACGGAATAAGGTCATCTTTGGAGCCGCTTACTATTTCCATTCGCGCTTGTAACGACTCATTAAATGATAATTCGCCACTCATGCCTTTTTGCGTGAGGTCTGCAATTTTCTTTAAATTTTCTTTCTTAAAATCCCCTTTAAGTGTAATTTCTGCTAGCACATCTAGTGCCTCAACCTGAGTAAACGTACTATCAAAATCGAACAGGAAAATAATATCTTTGAGCACCTTAGTATTAGAAAAATAAAAGTTAGCAATAACTAAATTAAGCGTGTAAAAGTACTAGAAACTATTATAACAGCAATCAATACTCAGGACTATATGAATTATAACATGTTTTTATTTTTAACAAAAACTCATAATCGCTTGAGTTTGCCACAAAATAACCAGAAAGGTTACAATAGCGTTTAAATGCCTCCAATTCTTTTCCAGCATATCCAGTAAGTTGCCATATTAAATCTGATTCATATCGGTTGGCCACGAGTTTTTTAACGTCTTCTTGTTTTAGTAGCTCCTCTAGTTTCCTATTTTGTTTTCCTTCTTTACTTAGCCAATCGTATAAAGCACTTATTGGATTGAGCACTGTAGGCTTTATTTTATATTGTTCTCCTTGATACCCAAATGAAAAAGGAGCTGGAATTGGTTTTGGTCTAAACATATTTGTAGCACGAGGCTCTTCTTTTGCTATAATATTTACGTTTTTAAGCCCTAATGTTACCGTTTGCAATATAATTTTAACATAACTAATGTCTTTTTCTTGCGAAATTTTAAGCGAATAATAATATGTTTTAAAACCCACGGCAGAGATTCTGAGTACATGGCTTTTATGCATTATGATGGAAAAAAAACCTCCTGCATCAGAAATAGCTAGGTCATTTGTATTTGTGTTTAATATATGCACGCCATCTATGGGGGTCTCGGCTGGAGATACAATTTCTCCTGATAAAAGTAGATACCCACTGGTGCTAACTTGGCTAAAGCCATCATTTAAAGTTAATAAGAAAGCAATTGCTAAAAAAAAGCTTAAAAAGGGGAGGTGTTTCCTAGTAACCATTGATTAAATAATACGTTCTTGGTAGGTTGAATTTATTTTAGATAGATTTTGGATGAAAGGCCTTTTGTTATGCCAGCAGACTATCTATTTTTTAATTCTTCGATTGCTAAATGGCACGTGTCAATAAGCAGTTCAACTCTGCGAGGTAATGTATCAACAGAATTATTTGACCTTCCATCAGCTTCTATAGATAATACTAATGAGCCTAATTGTTTTATCCCTAATAAGGTAAGGTTTGGCTTTAGTTTGTGCGCCAAATCGCCTACCTGTTTCCAGTTTTGGCTGTTACTGGCTGTTGCCATATCTAAGAGCAATGTAGGTGTTTGTTTTATAAATGTTAAAATAATTTCTTGAAGAAATTCACTGTTACCATCTGAAATAGACTGAAGGTAAGAAAGATTTGTAAAAGGTGCTTTAAATAAAGGAGCTTCCGGTTTAGTGGTTATTGGTTGATGATACTTCGAAATAAGGCTATGTAGTTCATCAGGAATAAAAGGTTTAGAAATATAATCATTCATGCCAATATCCATATAAGATTCTTTTTCGCCTTTAATGGCATTGGCTGTAAATGCTATAATTGGAATATCTTTTTTTGGAGATTTAAAACTTTTCCTAATAATTTGGGTCGTCTCCAAACCATCCATAACAGGCATATGAACATCCATTAGTATTAAGGCATAATCGTTTTTACGAAGTAACTCAAGTGCAATTTCTCCATTTATGGCTTCATCGCATTCGCAATCCCATTTTTTTAAAATAGTAGAAGCATAAAGCCTATTAATGTCATTATCTTCTACCAATAAAATTTTTAGACCTTTAAACTTAACCGTATTTGCTCTTTTTAACCTCGTACTCTTTCCTATTGGTTTATGAATAAGATCAATTTCACTTCCTATTTCGTAAGGAATAGAAAAATAAAATGTGGTGCCTTCGTTAACAACGCTATTTACACCAATAGAGCCTCCTTGCATTTCAACTAATTGTTTACTAATAGCAAGGCCTAATCCCGTTCCTCCATATTTTCGTGTTATACTTTCATCTGCTTGTTTAAAGGTATCAAAAATATGGTCGAGTTTATTTGCGCCAATGCCAATGCCTGTGTCTTTAACTTCAAATTGTGCAATGCCTTCATTATTGGAGCCATATTCACAAACCAAGGACACCGTAATTTCTCCATTGCTTGTAAATTTTATGGCATTATTGATAAGATTTATTAAAATTTGGCTCAACCTTACAGGGTCTCCCAAAAATATTTTACTATCACTAATAGTACTTAAATAGTTGATTTCAAGATTTTTTTCTGTGGCTTGAAACTCCAAAGAACTAATAACAGATTTTATTTGATAGTCGATATCAAATCCAATGCGTTCTAATGATACTTTGCCAGATTCTATTACCGCATAATCGAGTATATCGTTAATTATTACTTTAAGGTTGTCGGCAGAATGTTTAATGGCATTTAAGTATTTCGATTGCTCTTTCGATTGCATCGTATTAGTTAACAGGTTTACCATGCCTGCAATTCCGTTTACGGGTGTTCTAATTTCGTGGCTCATATTCGCCAAAAATTGCTCTTTTATTTTTTGTGCTTTAATAAGTTCTTGTTGGTCTTTTTTTCTATCCGAAATATCTCTACAATCTAAAATAAGTGCATTAATTCCATTTTTATGCTTTAGGTTTATGGAGTTAAACTCAAAAAATTTATAAGAGCCATCCGCTTTTAAAAACTCAAATTCGATATTAGAGTTGTAGGGTAGGTTGGTGCTTTCTTTAAAAACCCTTTTAAACGACCTTTTTTTTTCAGGATTTATAAAATCAAAAAAGTGCTTTCCTGTAAGCGATTTGTACCCCATTGTTTTTACTACAGATGGGTTATGGTAGGCTATGTTAGCGTCATAATCTACAATAAAAATTATATCAGACCCGTCTTCAACAACTGTTTTATAAAATTTTTCTTCAGCTAAATAATTAGATAATTCATTCATTAGTTTTGCTATTCAAATGGCGATAAATGGTGGATTTTCCTATGTTTAAAACGTTGGCCACTTTAAGTACATTTTTATCATATTTGTCCATAAAATGATTAATGATACGATTTTCATACTCCTTTAAAGTAAGTTCTTCAAAAGTAAAATTTCCATCTTCTTTAATTGTTTTAAAAGTGATGTCTTCTGCACTAATTTCATCTCCTGTGCCCATAACAGCCGCTAGCTCGATAATGGATTTTAACTCTCTTACATTACCAGGAAAAGAATAAGCTAGCAATTTTTCTTTTGCATCTTTACTTATGGTGTTGCAAGTAAGTTCGTTTTCTGTGCAAAAATCGCCTAGTAATTTATTTGCAATAATAATAATATCTTTACCTCTGTCTCTTAAAGGCGGCATGTGTATTGGTAAGCCCAACAGGCGGTAGTATAAGTCCTCTCTAAAATTGCCCTCACTTACTTCTTTTGCTAAATCTTTGTGGGTGGCTACTATTATTCTTGGGTTAATCTTTATTACTTCATTTCCTCCAATTCTTGAAAGTTCTTTTTCTTGAAGAACACGTAGTAACTTAGCTTGCAAGCTGATGTCCATTTCGCCAATTTCGTCAAGGAATAGCGTGCCATTATTAGCATCTTCAAATTTTCCAATTCGTCTTGTAACCGCTCCAGTAAAAGCTCCTTTTTCATAACCAAATAATTCGCTTTCGAGCAGCTCTTTAGGGATAGCTGCAATATTTACCGCAACAAATTTCCCTTTTTTGCTAGTTGAATTATAATGAATGGCTTTAGCCGCCAACTCTTTACCTGTGCCAGTTTCGCCCGTTACTGATACGGTAATATTTGTTTTTACGGCTTTGGCAAGCATATCAAACATTTTATTTATGGCAGAACTTGAGCCAATAATGCTTGATTCAAAATTATATTTTACACTTATTTCTTTTTTAAGGTTGTTAATCTCAGTTACTAAGTTTACATTTTTAAGGGCATTATTTAAGCTGTTAAGTAGTCGATCTTTGGTTTCTTCATCTTTGGTAATGTAATCGTAAGCCCCTTGTTTTAAAAGATTTACAGCGGTGGATATATTTTCTTGCCCTGATATAATAATAACATGAATGTTTGGGTCGATAGCTTTAATTCTTCTTAATATTTCTTCGCCACTAAGATCTGGGAGGGAATAATCTAGGGTTATAATTTGTGGAGAAGTATGAAGTTTTGCTAAACAGTCCTTGCCATTTTCGAATAACTCTACTTCAAATTCTGGGTTTAAATCGAGTACATATTTTAAAAATTTGCTATAAACAGGGTCATCTTCAACCGCAAATATTTTAATTGTATTTGTCTTGCTCATATCATCAACTTAGGTATTTTGGGACAAAATAGGTGGATGTATTTGAATAATACTAGAAAATTAGAGTTTGTAAAGGATAAAAACAAATGCTGTAGCATGTTCTGTTTATTTTTAACCCACATTATGCAATAGTATTATGATTATTTTTTTGGGATAAACTGATGAATTTTTAAAATTGGTAATTAACTTCGTGTTTTAATTAATTAAGTAAATCCTATGATTCCAGAATTCGAACTATTATCTCAAAGTGAAAGAGAGTTGATGTATTCATTGCCTGTTTATGTAGCTATTTTAATAGCTGGTGCTGATGGAGATATTGATAATAAGGAAGTGAGTAAGGCTATAAATTTAGCAAATGATAAATTAAAAAATGCGCGTAAGGAGCTAAAAAAATATTTTTCCGAAGCCAATAAAAATTTCGAAGACAAGCTCAAAATGGCGATTGCAAATCTTCCTTCTGACACATCAGAAAGACAAAAAATATTAGCAGAAAAAATCAAAGAATCGAATGATATTTTTGCAAAATTACCTAAAAAGTATGCGGTATCTTTGTATGCTAGCTTAAAAGAAATTGCTAAAAAAATAGCAGAAGCTTCAGGGGGTGTTTTTGGGTATATGTCTATTGATTTTGAAGAGTCAAAATTAATAGAGCTAAAAATGATGAAAGACCCCTCTCTCAGGTAATGCCTATTTTAATCGCAGGGCGATAGCCCATTTGGTTTAATTCCCCGACCCTTTGGGTCGGAAACAAGATTGTTTGCAAAGCAAACGCCAACTAATACTCCGATGGCTCTGCCTCGGGGTAGTTTAATATTGGCGATAATACGTTAAAATTGCCATCAATAGTTTCTTTTTTATAATCTAAACCTAGTATATGTGCAATGAGTGGATATATATGTATGTTTTCGAAAGGAGATAAATTGCTGTCTTTTTTAAAGGCAGGGCCTGTTGCATAAAAAACAGCACCCATTTCTGGTGTAAATTTTGGGTCATAACCATGGGTGCTTGATCCTTTTTTCAAAGGTGCCGATCTTAACCCAAAAGTATAAGGTGCTTTAGGCATTATTATAAGATCTCCGATTCGCTCTTGTTCCGCATCGTAATGATACCAATGGGGGATGTTGTTTTTGCGATACACGCTGTATCTTGTTGTATCAGTTATAAGCGAGTTATATATATTGTTTATAAGTTCCTCATCCTTCGCATACACCATTGCAGGAAAGCTTGCCGTATATTTTACACTGTCAGGTAGTAATTCCTTTAAATAAATCACATTCTCTCTATCCACCTCTATCATTCCATGGTCTGATACCACTATAATACTAACTGGTAAATTGGTTTGCTTCACTTTAGCTACTAATCGGCCAATGGTGTTATCAATGTCTCTCACACTTTGTGCAATTTCTTCTGAATTAGGGCCATAGGCATGGCCAATATTATCTATAATGGAAAAATATAATGTAATAAAATGGGGTCTGTTGGCTTTAGGTAATTGCAACCAAGTAATGGTTTGGTCTATTCTGTCTTCATGGCTAATGCTACCATCGTATTTATAGTAGTAGGTAGGAGATTTACTTTTAATTGGGGCTTCGCTACCCACCCAAAACATGCTAGCACTTACCATTTGTTGTTCTGCTGCTAATACCCAAAGAGGAGTTCCATTGTAAAAATCGGGGTTTTCAACGGCCGTTCTATCTTTAATACGATAGGTTAAATCTAACTGTCGATCATAAAACTCATTAGATACCAGCCCGTTGTGCCCAGGGTATAAACCAGTGGCTATGGTATAATGATTGGGGAATGTTTTTGAGGGAAATGAAGGGAGCATTTTCTCTGCTTGAACATCAAAACTTAATAGATTTTTTGCACCGTACCGTTTGGCATAATCATACCTAAAACCATCTATCGAAACTAAAATCACATAGGGTTTATTTAGTTGTTTATCACTATTAATCAGCAGCCCTTTGAGTTCTTTTTGGGCTGTTTCTTTCGAAACGTGTGTAATGGTTGCCGTTTTCTGACTGCAACCAATAAATAATAATAATAAGGGGTAAAGTAGGTTTTGCACAAAAGCAAGTTGCGAAATTTGAAAGAATAAAGCCAACACATGGCTGGCTTTATTTGCAGGGCGAAAGCCCATTTGGTTTAATACCCCGACCTTCTAGGTCGGTATTAAGTTCCACTTAATACTCCGATGGCTCTGCCTCGGAGTAGTTTATTCTGATATTGTAATGGATTCAATCGTATCACCTTCGGTAATTTTATCAATTACCTCTAAGCCGTCAACTACTTTTCCAAAACACGTATGGTTTCTATCTAAGTGAGATGTATTTTCTCGGCTATGGCATACAAAAAACTGGCTTCCACCTGAGTCTCTACCTGCATGCGCCATTGAAAGCACTCCACGGTCGTGGTATTGGTTTTCTCCATCAAGCTCACATTTAATAGAGTAACCTGGGCCACCAGCACCCGTGCCATCAGGGCAGCCTCCTTGAATCACAAAATTTGGAAGTACTCTATGAAAAGTAAGCCCATTATAATAGCCATCTTTGGCTAACTTTGTAAAGTTATCAACGGTATTGGGAGCATCTTTTTCGAAAAATTCGACTTTCATTACACCTTTACCCGTTTTAATTTCTGCTGTTTTCATTTGTAAAATTATTATTTTTTGTAAAGTTAATTATTTGACTTCTAAAATTAGTTTAGTTCCGTTAGCCTTTTTTTGATATTATTATAATTGCGTTTTGTAGGTTTACTCCACATGGCTTCTCCAATAATTGCAATTGAGTCTGGGTGTAACTGTTTAATGCTACTAAGCTCGAACATGAGCGTGTCATTTTTGTTATAGGCTAACGTATAAAACTTTTTTATAGTGGGTTTATCTTGTTGAAAACCAGAGCCAAAGAACGAAGTATTAGGATAAATAACGAGGTTTTCTGCTATTTTAGTGGTTTCAAATATTGGGGATATTAAATGGTTGATTCTATTCTTGGTAAGAAGATTAATGAGTCGTTCGTTAGTTAATGGTATGGAGTCAAAAGGGATATAAACACCCCTAACGTTTGTTTGTGGGTAATCTTCAATTATTAATTGAGGTGCTTGCCAAGTATTATTATCTTTTTTGGTAACTAAATTAATAAGGGTATTTGCGCCATAAAAAAGTCCTGATTTATCTAAGGCGTATAGCTTTATTCGATTATTTTTTATTTCAATTTTAAAACCTGCTAGATTTAAGGGCTTAGTTGGGTCTGTAATTATTTCGATACTAGAGGTTAATTTTGATGTGGTAAAGCGATCTGCAATTTTAAGTTGATAACCTGTTTTTTTCTTTATTTCAGTAAGTAAATGCGCTCCAATAGCCTTTGAATTTTCGTCCGATAAATTCATTAATATGCGAGATGATTTACTAAGCTGAAAATAACCTCTTTTATAGAGCATCTTTGAAGGAACAGGAATGATTTCAATCGCTGTTAAAGATGTTGTTTTTTCGGAATTAGTATTAGAGGTGCAACTAGATAAGAATAAAATAGAAATAAGACCAAATAAAAAAAAATTGATACTGGACGGTGATTTAAGTCGTTGGTATAAATTATGTTTCATTTTTAAATAAGTAGTTTTAGTTTTGATTTATATAAACAAAACACAAACATCTAAATTTGTGTAATACCGTACTAATAATATGAGCCGAATTTTTTATCTATCTATTTTTATTTTATTTTTTAGTTTTATAGGATTTTCACAAAATCAAGAAGTAACAAGAGTGCCATTTGTTTTAAATAACGACCATATCATTATTCAAGTATCCATTAATGGGTCTTCTAATATGAATTTCATGTTCGATTCTGGTGCTGGAGGAATTTTAATTAATAAGAGTTTTTCAGACAGTATGGGGCTTGAATCGGTTTCTGAGAGGATAAACACGGGAGCTGTTGGCACACATGTAGTTTCTATTCTTAAAGGAAATTCAATAAAAATTGGTGATGCGCAAATCAATAATATTAATATGATGCGCGATGAAAAAGAATTTGAGAAGCTAGATACAGGAGAAGAATTAGCTGGAATTATTGGATTTCACATGCTGTCTCGGTTTGTAATTAAAGTAGATTATGATAATTACGAATTGGTGTTATACGATAGGAGTAGTTATGTGTACGAAGGCGATGGAGTAATTATGCCCATTGTATTAACGTATAACTTGCCATTGGCGGTAAGCTTGGTGAGAGTAAATGATGATACCGAGTTTGAAGGATTTTTTTTAGTGGATACGGGTGCTCGTTCCGATTTAATTATAAGTTCGCCAGCGGTTAATAAATTTAACATGATTGATGCCATAGGTCATCATTATGTGCTTAAAACAGAAGTGGGGAGCTCTGGAAAAAAGGCCAAAATCATCTATGGTAAAGTAAGAGGGCTTGTATTTGCAGAACAGCAATTTAGCGAAGTGCCTGTTATTTTAAGTCAAGCTGAGCATGGCGTACTTTCATTAGATAGAATTGATGGCATTATTGGTAATAGAATACTGAAGCGATTTAATATCATTTTTGATTATTCGCGAAGTCTTATTTACTTAGAGCCTAATGGCAATATGTCTAAAAAGTACGATGTAAATGTTTCGGGTTTTAGTATTGTTTTTAAAGAAGGCCAACCAATAATAAAAAATATAATTGATCGTTCGCCTGCAACTCGTGCAGGGCTAAAAAATGGAGATTATATTATTTCAATTGAGGGTGTAGTTACTACAGATTTAGCCACAAACAAAATAAGAGCATATTTTAAAAAGGAAGGAGTTGTTTTAAAACTAGTAATTAAGAGAGGCTTTAAACTTAAATACACAGAAATTAAGCTAAAGGCATTAATATAAGTATGCTCTTGAGTAGTTTTTGTTATTGAGTTTAAATGCCAATATAACTTCATGAGAACCTGCTGTAACTCGGTTTATTTTAGAAGTAGGAAACTCATATCCATAGTTTAAGGCGATGCTTGGTGTTATATAAAAGCCTGTTGAAAGGCCTATTGCGCCTAATAAAGTATATTGAACTCCTCCCCATAGTTTATCTTGATACCTCATTCTTAAAGCACCTATTATTTCTACGGGCTGATCTTTTCGTAGGTTTGCCATTAAATAAGGAGAAACTAAAAAGCCATATTTCCACTTTCTATACCTAAAACCTAATTGAATATTATGTGTTATAGGATTGGGTAACTCATTAAATACAGTATTTGTACCAGGCAATAAATGTGTAGTAGCACTTATGGCTGAATAGCCAAGGTAAAATTTCTTATGGTAAATAACCGTTCCTAAATTAACATTAATACTACTTTTTTGATTATCGCCAGTCAAATAAGCTTGATAAGTAGCATCTAAATCAGGGTTTAATACAGAAATACCACTAGGGTCAAATTTATTAAACTCATAGCCTACGGCAGCACCCACCGACCATACTAATTGATTAGTTAAATTAATATGGTAGGCATAATTTAAAAAAGCACCCGTATTACTAAATCCTCCATCCGTATTTTGAAGCACATAAAAACCCAATCCATGTCTTTTAGATTTTCGATAGCCAAATTTATCATCGTTTTCAATAGAGCTATAGGCTTCTGGCTCAAATAACCTAACACCCCTGTTTTTATACTTATTATTGCCACTTAATTTAAACGCCATATTAGCTGAAGCAAAAAGGTGAGTAGGGCTATTATCAAACCCAGCCCACTGTGTTCTATAACCTACTTTTATATCTACAAAGTCTTCGATGCCAGAAAATGCAGGATTTACAGGTAGTGGATTTTGATAAAACTGAGTAAGTCTATGGTCAATTTGAGCCCAGCTTAATGAGGACACACCAATGCTCATAATAAGGAGCATTGTGCGATAAAAATATGGTTTTATAAGTAGCCTCATTATAATAAAATAGTTATTGTGCCTTGGTAAATAGGGGACCCATCTCGTAAATCAATAATGTAATAATAAGTACCCATTGGTAACTGTTTGCCATTTATAGTGGTGCCATCCCAAGCAGTGTACCCGCCACTTGATCTGTAAACAGGCAGGCCTGCTTTATCATAAATATTTACTAGCGCATCAGGAAAGGCATCTATGTCTTCAATTTCCCAAGTATCATTTTGCCCATCGCCATTTGGTGTTATTGCATTTGCAAATTTTATTCCTTCAATTAGTTTGAGAATGGTTATTTCAAATACTTTTTCAATGGAGAACTCTCCATCAGAAGATTTAACCCTAATGCTCTGCATCTCAGTTTCTTCCCAGTTAAAGGTAATGGCTGATATAAGTTGGTTATTATCAATGGTAAAGAATTCATTTCCTTCACTTCCATCGCCAGCTACGAGGGCATAATTATGAGTGTCTTCAGGGTCTTGATCCGAAGTGGAAAATTCTCCTATTATAACTCCTGGAGCTTTTTTCTCTAATAATACGTGTTGGCTCAATAAAATAGTATTAGGAGGAAAGTTAACGGGAGTAACCGTTAACTTTAGTTGAATTACTTCGCTTGTATTGTTATGAGGCGACACTAAATCTCCATTATCTGTTAAAAATACATCAAAAATAGCTTCTCCGTGGGTGTGCTCGGTGGTTCTAAAAGTAAGCGTGCCATTGGGGCTAATTTGTGGGGCTATTAAAAAAGCAAGATTGCCAGTAACTTGAGCAAAATTAACTGTAAAATGAAGTTCTTGGTCTTGTTCGTTTGGTGAAATGCCAGGAGATATATTGGTCGCCCAGTTTTCGAAAGTGGAAAGCATACTGCTTTCATCTACCATTATATCTAAACCATGGTTGAATGTTGGAGGATCGTTGATGTAGTTTACAGTAATGGTAAAAGCCTCTATGCTACTCGTGTTAGTATTAGGTGCAGGTGCGCTTGCTCCATTATCTTGCAAAACAAGCTCATATACCGCAAGCCCATTATAGTGAGGTTTGGCTTCAAAGCTAATAGTGCCATTATTATCAATAGATGGCTCTATATCAAATTCAAGTCCCCCTTGAATTTCTTTTTGCGTAAGCATAAATGTTAGTTCTTGGCTACCTTCTTCATCAGGTGCGCCTGCACTTAAATTGGTAGCCCAATTAGTAATGGAAACAGGGCCTGCATGTTCATCAACAATTATATTAGTACTACCAATAAAGCTAGGGGCATCGTTTATAGGGTTAATGGTAATCATTACCGTTACAACAGCACTTCTATTTTCATTTGGAAAGGCGTTATCACCACCATCTTCTAAATATACCTCAAACTCAAAACTCCCATTTGCCTGATTGGTTAATTCAAATGAAAGCTGACCAAAATCATCTACGGTAGGGAATGCATTAAAACTAATAAATGGTGATTGATTTGTGATGGTGGTTACAAACTCAAACGTTTGCCCACTTCCTGCAGGGTTGGGGTCTGCAGAAATATTGGTAGCCCACCCATTAATTGTAATTGGCCCATGTTTTTCATCATAGACTAATGTTAAATTACTTATATCAACATCAAAAGTAGGCGCACCATTAACAAAGGGAACATCTATTGTAATGGTTGAAACTCCAGAGGTAAATCCATCGTTTAAATCTTCGAGCTCTACATTAAATGTGGCAAAGCCACTAGTGTTAGGCGTTAATGTAAATGTTAAATCTCCTGTTGTTTCATTTACTTCTGGTTCTCCTCCAGCTTCAAAAGTAAGCGACCCATTAAGATTAATGGAAGATATATTAAACTGAGGAGTTACCGCCATTATACTAAAAGCCCAATTTGATATAACTTCTGGCGCAACAACACTGGTTTGTTGTACTGTTTGGTTACCCCCATGTTGGTAGGTTGGCTGCGCTAATACACTACCATGCGAGATTGCTATCGCCAAAATTATAACAAAACTACTAATTAATATTTGCTTGATTCTATTCATAAACCGCTAAAAATAGTCCTAAATTTTAATTTAAACTAACTATTTAAGTTCAATCTCTTTCCGCTAAAATCGGATAGGATAATTTTAGTTTTAAAGATATAATCCTAAATACAATTACTACTAACATGGTTGATACTAATGTAATCCACAAAGGGGCATTAAAGTAACTAACAAATAAGTAAAATATGCCTCCAATAACACATGCAGTAGCATACATTTCTTTTTTAAATATCAGAGGAATTTCATTACTTAAAATATCTCTAATTACCCCTCCAAAAACGGCCGTAATAGTGCCAATTAATATTGCTTGAACAGGAGGGAGGTTTGCCTCAACTGCTTTCTGAAGCCCAAGTGCTACAAAAACACCAAGCCCGATGGTATCAAAAATGTAAAGCGTTCGATTTAGAGTAACAATTTTTTTACGAAATACCATAGTGATTGCCACCCCAGCTAAAATGGTAAGTAGAGGTGTGGTATCTAAGAGCCAAAATACAGGCTTGTTTAATAAAATATCTCTTAGTGTGCCCCCTCCAATAGCAGTAACACCTGCTAAAAATAAGGCGCCAAAAGGGTCTAGTTTTTTTGCTAAAGCTAATCTTGCTCCAGAAATGGCAAAAGTTAGTATGCCAATTTGATTTAGTATTTCAAATAGGCCGAACGGCATTTAGTTAAGTGTATTTAATGCGAAAAAAGGATAATTATTCTTTTTCTTTTGCTTTAAGAGCATCTGTAATTGAAAGACCTGTAAGTGCTCCAATAATAGTAGCTACAATAATGATAAATAGATTTGCGCCAGAGCCAATTATTATACCTAACATAGTTATATTATTTATTTTTAGAAAGTCAAAAGTAGTGGTTTAGTAAGATATTTAAAATGTATTCTGCAATTATTTATTTGTAAATAATAAATCGTTTTTTTTACAAAATACATACAAAATAATTATTGATTTTTAGTTGGTTGAGTAGAACATAAATTTTATCTTGCATCAAAAATAATTACCAATGGATACAATTGCTAAAGAGTTACTCACTGGGCGAATTCAGTACTTAGAAGAAATGCACCTTAGGCCAGGAAGTAGAACATTGGATGAACGAGTGGTAACAAAAGTAAAAGACCTTATTTTATCCGGAGAGCTTACTAGCACAATGCAAGTGGAGGCAGTTTTTAATTTTTTAGTAGAAAAACAAGCGGAGGGAGTATCAGAAATTGATGCCTATGCCGAAGAAATCATGGAGTTTATTAACTAATTAGTATTACAAAATCTCCTAGGGTCAGCAGGTAAATTAAGAGGGTTTAACTTAACAGCCTAAGTTTAAACTTGTTTCAATACGTGCAACATCACTTCTCAATTTTAATCAATATTTTCTTTATCATATTTGTTAAAATACCTTAACTTAACGCTCTTGCCTTAGGCAAGAAAATAACAACTCGTTTTTCGTAGAGTTTTAGATATTGTTTTATGAAATTACTTTTGCTTAGCAACTCTACCACCAAAGGAGAACCTTATCTTGGATGGCCTCAATCTTATTTAAAGCATTTTTTAACCGATGTTCATTCGATTGTATTTATTCCGTATGCAGGTGTTACCATTAATTATGATAACTATACCGAATCGGTAAAAAAAGCACTGTTAAATTTTAAGGTTAACGTTCAAGGCATCCATACCACTTCTAATAAAAAAGAAGCCATTTTAAAAGCAGACTGTATTATGGTGGGAGGGGGAAACACGTTTAGCTTATTAAAAAAAATGGAAGATGAAGGTTTAATAGAACCAATTCGGCAGGCGGTTAAGCTAGGATGTAAATATGTAGGATGGAGTGCTGGAGCTAATATGGCTTGCCCAACCATTAAAACAACTAATGATATGCCGGTGGAGCAGCCACTAAGTTTTAATGCACTTAGGTTAATCGATTTTCAGATTAACCCGCACTTTACCAATGCAACCTTACCCAACCATGGAGGGGAAACTAGAGAAATGAGGCTGCAAGAGTATTTGGTTAAAAACCCAACATCAACTGTGGTAGGGCTGCCAGAAGGCATGTTATTAGAAATTAATGGTAAATCTGCCATCCTTAAAGGAGTTGGCGAAGCCTTTTTATTTAGGCATGGTAAAGCTAAAAAGAAGCTTGAAATAGGTGAGTTGATAGGCAAGTAGAAATTTGCATTTTTTTGCAATATCGAATATTATACCATTTTAACGATGAGAGTGTGAAAAATAATCAATATGATGCGGCATTTCAATGTTAATATGGTATTAGTCCTCTTCTTCAAGCCATTCAAGCACATCAGCAATGTCATCATACTCCT
>CAZGDC010000011.1:0-3633 GCA_964524405.1 uncultured Roseivirgaceae bacterium | reverse complement strand
TATTAGTCCTCTTCTTCAAGCCATTCAAGCACATCAGCAATGTCATCATACTCCTTAAATCCAGGTTGGTCTTCCAAACCTCCTTTAATTTCAATGCCTTTAGGCTGAATCTGGTTAATGATTATTTCTAAAAGAGGTTTGGTAAAGCTGGAGGAAATATAAACATCTTTTTTTGCACATAACATAGTTAGATCCGAGGTGAATTTATCTATTTGTGCAGGCGTGAGAATTAAAATGTAAAATAAGGGTTTTATTTCTTGAGAAAGCGCTTGCTTGATGTATTGCATCGATAAATTTCGGGCATCAATTTTATAAACCGATTTGTTAGTTAAAAGAGAAGCACTAGTGGTTTCGGTTAAGTAAGAGATAAACTCATCTTGATTGCTTGGGATGCTTTCTCCAATTTCTCCAATAATGCCAACTCCACTTATCCAATTTGTAATTTCCTTAAATTTACTAGCTGTTATAAAATTATCGGAACATACATCTATATTAAACCCAATGTAATCAACACCCATGCCTGCTGCATAGCGAGCATCACTCAAATTTGTTACATCACCTATTTTTACACTCAATTTTAAGCCCATTGCTATTATTTTTAAGGTGGCAAAGTTCGTAAATATGATGCGTGTTAGAAAGCACTCTGCTATATTTGATGCAAAATGAATCATATAATAGCTAAAATTTTTCATCAATTCAAACTATGGGTAATTGTTTTTGGGCTTTTAACATCTGTTTTAAGTTGCACAAAAACTATTGAGCCTAATTTAAACGATTTAGGGTTGGTCTATTACCCAACTCAATTGGGAGATTATCACATTTATTATACGCAAACAATAGCGTATAATTTAGATGGTTCTATTGATACTACTACGTATTTGACAAAAGAAATAGTAGAAGAATCGGTACTCTACTCCGATGGAAATTATCGTTTTATATTAGGTAGGTATAGGAGCGAACTTGCCGAAATTAAATGGCAAAAAGAGGCTGCTTGGGCGGTGCTAATTAATCCTTATAATGTTATTCTTTCCGAAGCGAATGTAGATTTTGTGAAATTGTCTTTTCCTGTGCAGGAGGGTAAGCAATGGGATGGAAATGCGGCTAACACCAAAGAGGTAGAAATGTATCAATTAATTGAGTTGGAAAAACCGTATGCTTATGATACCTTATCTTACAAAAATACGTTAACAGTTGTACACAAAGATTTACTTGACCCTGTAAAAATTACCGAAGACGATTATCGTATAGAAGTATTTGCTGCAAATATTGGGCTCATTCATAAACTTAATATTAATATTAATTACTGCTCTAATTGTGTTGAAAATGGAAAAATTGACGATGGATTTATTTTTGAACAAAAACTAATTGAGTTTGGCAAAGAGTAAATATATATTCACTAGTTTATTAATCATTTCATTAATTATTAGTTCATATTCAAAACTATTGGCTCAAGATAATTACTATTTTGTTTCGTTTAAAGATAAAGTAGGGAACGGTTTTACAATTGAGCAACCTGAGGAATTTTTATCAACAAAAGCAATTGACAGAAGAATACAACAAGGCATCTCAATTTATGAGCAAGATTTACCCATTACTGCTTCTTATAAAACTACTATTAGCAACCAAGGAGTAGAAGTATTTGAAGCCTCAAAATGGTTTAATGGACTGATTATTAAAAGTACAGCCAGTGAGGCAGAGCAATTAAAGAACTTATTATTTGTGGCTTCTACCACCTATTTAGCGCCACAAAATTATGCAGGACGAAGGAGTGATACTCAAAACGAATTAGATGTTGACGACTCCCCAACAGACACCTTGTTTCAAAACGAAATTTTGAATGTAAAACAAATGCATGGTCAGAACTATTTAGGCAATGGAATTACTATTGCCGTACTCGATGCGGGATTTAGGAATGTAAATAGCCTTGCAGCATTTAATCATTTGTTTACGAAGAGTAAACTGAAGTTTGCCTACGATTTTATTTCAAAAACATCAGATGTCTATCAATACTCATCGCACGGCACTAAGGTGCTATCTTTTATGACAGCCCAAATTCCTGATTCGTACCGAGGGATTGCCCCAGAAGCGAATTATATGCTTTTTGTAACCGAAAATATACCAAGCGAATACCGAATAGAAGAGTATTATTGGTTGATGGCAGCCGAAAAGGCTGATAGTGCAGGGGTTAATATTATTAGTACTTCTTTAGGATATAATACGTTTGACGACCCACAGATGAATTATACACAAGAAGATATGGACGGTAATACAACCGTAGTGGCAAAAGCTGCGCATATTGCTTCTGAAAAAGGAATTGTTGTTATTGCTTCGGCTGGCAACGAAGGCAATAAAGCTTGGGGAATAATCACCAGCCCTGCTGATTTGCAAAATGGATTAGCCGTAGGGAGTATCCAAACTGATTACGCACATTCAAGCTTTAGTTCTAATGGGCCTTCGGCTGATGGTCGAATAAAACCTGATGTGGTAGCAATGGGGAGTAATGCTTATTTAGTAAATGAAAATGGCGCTGTTTCTCGGGGGAGTGGCACTTCATTTTCAGCTCCTCAGGTAGCTGCCCTTATAGCCGGAATCTGGCAAGCTTACCCTAATTTTTCAGCATTTAATTTAGTAGAAGCCGTAAGAAATTCTGCCTCAAATGCCATAGCCCCTGATATGGAAATAGGTTATGGTATTCCTAGTTTTATTGCCATTACTAATTATTTGCAATCAACTTCTACGTTGGAGCAAGTGCAAGTATATCCCAACCCGGTTGCCCCAACAGAAATGTTGCAAGTAAAAATTGTAAACCCTAGTAAGGTAGATCAAGTACAGATTGAACTATTTGAATCAACGGGCAAAAAAATAGCAAGTAATTTGTATGTAGTAAGTTGGAGTAATAATATTGCTCGAATTGAGTTGCAATATTTAAGACAAGGACTATATTTTTTAAAAGTTTCATTTGATTCCAATTCGGAAGCATTTAGAATTGTAAAACTATGAGCACACAACCCATTATTTCCCCTTCTATTTTAGCAGCAGATTTTGCTAATCTGCAATCAGAAATTGAAATGCTAAATAATAGCGAAGCCGATTGGATTCATTTAGATGTAATGGATGGCAACTTTGTGCCTAATATATCTTTTGGAGTACCTGTTTGCAATGCCATACATAAGCATGCAAAAAAAACGCTTGATGTACATTTAATGATTGTGCAGCCCGAAAAATATGTAGCCGACTTTGCTAAAGCAGGTGCTGAGTATATCACGGTTCATGCCGAGGCATGTTCTCATTTACATCGTAATATACAGCAAATCAAAGATTTAGGATGCAAGGCAGGAGTATCTTTAAACCCCCATACGCCAGTAGAAGTGCTAAAGCATGTTATTAATGAGTTAGATTTAGTATTAATTATGTCGGTTAACCCTGGGTTTGGTGGTCAAAAATTTATCGAAACTACCTATGATAAAGTGCGAGAACTAAAAAAGATGATTATACGTGCAGGTGCTACTACATTAATCGAAATTGATGGCGGTGTAACTTCTGCCAATGCACGTAAATTGGTAGATGCAGGGGCTGATGCATTAGTAGCAGGTAGTTTTGTGTTTAAATCTGATAATCCTACCCAAACCATTA
>CAZGDC010000010.1:25808-30473 GCA_964524405.1 uncultured Roseivirgaceae bacterium | reverse complement strand
ATAATATAAACAAATCAGGACCCCCGAGAGGGAGTCCTTGATTTAACCTAACCTTAACCTAATTTATGAAAGTACTAACCGTACTCCAATACCATAACGAATAATAAGCAAAAAAAGTTTTGTTTAAAAAAAAAATTCTTATCGAAAAATTTTAATTTTTTTTACGAACTAATCTTTTTGCATTAGCATTGCAGAAATAAAATGATATAACAATGGCAATTAAAAAGGTAATTCTCTCCATTGATGGCGGTGGCATTCGAGGCATTATTCCTGGTCAAGTATTATTGCATACTGAAAAACTGTTGCAGCAAATATCTGGAGATAAAGACCGTAGAATTGCCGATCATTTTGATTTAATTGCTGGCACCAGTACTGGAGGAATCCTCTCTTGTGCTTATTTAATGCCCGGTAAGGATGGAAGACCTAAATACAAAGCCCCTGAGGTAGTTAATATTTATTTTGAAAGAGGACAGGAAATATTTACCAATACGCTTATGCACCGTATTAAAAGTTTAGGGGGAGTGCTAGACGAAAAATACACAGCTGAGGGGTTAGAAAAGGCGCTATTGGATTATTTTGGAGACACCAAGCTGAATGAGTTACTAAAACCAACATTGATAACCGCATACGACATCAGAAGAAGAAGAGCCATGTTTTTTACGCAACACGATGCCCATAAACTTGCCTCTAATTTTTATGTGAGAGATATAACTAGAGCTACTGCTTCGGCTCCAGGCTATTTTCAAGTAGCAAACATTCAATCGTTAGATAAGAAATTTTATCCTTTAATAGATGGGGGCGTTTTTGCTAATAATCCATCAATGTGCGCCTATGCCGAAGTTAGAAAATCTTCTAAAAGAGATAATGATACGGTGGTAGCCTCTGAAATGGCAATGCTCTCTTTGGGCACAGGCTATGCGCGTAACTCTTACAAACATAAAGAAGCCAAAAACTGGGGTTTAGCCGAATGGATGATACCCTTGGTAGATATTATGATGTCGGGCGTATCAGAAACCGTTGATTATCAGCTAATGCAACTATTTGATACAACGGGCCACCCTGAGCAATATGTACGTATTAATGGCGAACTAAAAAACCAAGATGCCAGTATGGATAATGTGGATCCACAAAACTTTAAAGCACTCGAAAAATTTGGTAACACCCTTTTTAAAAAGAATAAAACAAAAATTAAAGATTTTTTAGAAATGACGCTTAGAGATTAAATGGTAAAAACTTTATCATATCAACTATTTAAAAAAATAAAAGCGCAGTTAATGAGTCAGTTTTCAGATGAAGCATCTCCTATTGCTTTTATAATTGTTGAGCACTTTTCGCATTTAACAAAAACTGAAATTCTTATTGATAAACCCTTTAAAACGGGCCCTCAATTTGAGCGCCAGATACAAACCATAATTGATAGGTTATTAAATAATGAACCTATCCAATATATTTTAGGAACAGCCTATTTTTACGATCGCCCTTTTGCCGTAAATAATTCTACTTTAATTCCAAGGCAAGAGACTGAAGAATTAGTGCATTTGGTTTTAGATGAAATAAAAAATCAATCGAACCTATCCATTTTAGACATTGGAACTGGCTCTGGCTGCATTCCTATCACATTAAAATTAGAAAGTAATACCCATAAATTAGAAGGTATTGACATTAGCAAGCTTGCCTTAGATACTGCCAGCATGAATGCTAAAAGTTTAGGAGTTGAGGTAAGCTTTACATTTTTAGATATTTTAAAGGATGACCTTTCTCAGCAATATGATGTAATCATTAGCAATCCGCCTTATGTACTTGAAAGCGAGAAAAAATTAATGAATGCCAATGTGCTTGAACACGAGCCACACAAAGCACTTTTTGTAGCAAACCACAACCCTCTTATTTTTTACCACCGCATTGCCAAACTTGCTAGCAGCCATCTAACTACCAACGGGAGACTTTATGTTGAAATTAATGAGCAGTTTGGAAACGAAATAGTACAACTATTGCAATCAA
This sequence comes from uncultured Roseivirgaceae bacterium, assembly GCA_964524405.1. Classification (GTDB taxonomy): domain Bacteria; phylum Bacteroidota; class Bacteroidia; order Cytophagales; family Cyclobacteriaceae; genus JAKISE01. The sequence continues at coordinate 28,472 of CAZGDC010000010.1, read as the reverse complement.
ATTTGTTTTATCAAGTAAAACTGCATACAGATCTTAATGGAAAAGACCGGTTCGTTTCAGGAACGAAAAAATAGATTTAGACAAAGGTGTTCCGTGATTATGTTATAAAAAACCTAAAAAAACCGTTACTTTGGTAAACGTAAAAATTATACCCCTTGAATAGAAGAAAGATATTACAAAAGTTGGCTTTAACTGTACCTGTTGGAATGGCGTTTCCCTACTTACTAAATTCTTGTGCCCCCAAAGACCCTCCACTAAAACCCGTTTATGACGGAAAAGTAATTATCATTGGTGCAGGTGCTGCCGGCCTGCATGCTGCACAACTAATTAAAAATCAAAATGTTAGTGTAGAAATTCTGGAGGCATCAAACTTGTATGGAGGTCGAGTTAAAATTAATGATCTTTTTTTTGATTTTCCACAAGAGCAAGGAGCCGATTTTGTATATGGCAATTCTAATACTTGGTATAATAGCATTAAAGACAAAGGTATTACCCTTAAAGAAGTGCCTCATAGAGGCTCATTTGTGATGGATGGTGTACCTGCTTTTGAAGAGGATCTTTTGGCCAAACCTGATAACGATTTTATAAATGCCCAGAATTTTATTTCAAATCTAAAAAATTATAATGGCCCTGATTTAACCTTACAAAATGCAGTAGTAAGCAACCAAATTGCGCCTAGAGCGCATCATGTGGTTGAAGGGCAAGTAGCAACCCCTACTGGAGCTACCTATAATAATATAAGTGTAAAAGGCATTTCTGATAATTTAAAAAACTGGCAAGGTGGCGAAGGTCGTTACTTTAGTACCAACCAATCGTTAGTGCAGGTTTTAGGCAGTTTATATAGTGATGTGCTAGGGCTTATAAAATTCAACACCCCTATTACATCTATTGATTATATCAATCCTACTAAAATTGTTTTAACAGATGGCAATGGCAACTTGCATGAATGTACCAGAGTTATTATTACCGTACCTCTTTCCATTCTAAAATCCGATGCAATTACCTTTTCTCCTAGTCTTCCTTTGATAAATACTTCGGCATGGAATAGAATTGGCATGTCAGGCGGAATTAAAGTTACGCTTAGTTTTCACTCTAATTTTTGGGATAAATCAACAACTTCCATTTATACTGAAGGGTATGCACGTGAATATTATGTTCCAGGAATAGTAAGAAGAGATTCTAACCGAGTACTTTCAGCCTTAATTATGGGCGATCAAGCCGAAGCCTTGGCAGGCAAAGCGGACGAAGAAATAATACAATTGCTTTTGGCAGATTTAGATGCTATTTTCCCCACACAAGGAGGGCAAGCAAGCCATCATTTTAATGCAGATAAAAGCCATATTTTTGATTGGGGCAAACAAGAGTATATTAAAGGAGCACAATCTTACCCATTAGTAAGTGGCACTGGAGCGGCCGCACAAATGGCTATTCCTGTTCAAAATCGAATATTTTGGGCAGGTGAGGCCACTGCCATTAATGGCAATAATGCCACCGTGCAAGGTGCTATGGAATCGGCAGACAGGGCTGCTATGGAATTATTTGAAGTGATTCTTGAATAGATAATAGAATGGATTTAGACTTATTTTTTTCACCCATAGATGAACAAATAACGGATCGTATTACTTCCATAAGTTCTCTCTACAAAGGCATTAATATAAATACAGGCAAACTCCCTAAACTAGCAGGGCACACCATTGCTCTTTTAGGTATTAATTCTTATCAAAATAATAATTCGCAGGATGGTATTGCAAATGGCGCAGACATTATTCGTGCAAAGCTATATGCTCTTAAACGAGGAGAAGGAGCACATAATATTATTGATTTAGGTAACTTAAACCCAGGTATTGATTTAGAGGAAACCTATGGAAGAATAAAGGAAGTTTGCGAGTATTTAATCCAACAGTCTATTATTCCTGTAATTATTGGTGGTGCACATAATTTAGATTATGGCCAATTTATGGCCTATGAAGGACTAGAGAAACTCATTACGGTTTTAAATGTTGATGCATTTTTAGACATGGAAGAATCGGAGCAACCCGAGCAAACCCATATCCATAAAATGTTGGTACACGAACCCAATTATCTATTTCATTACAGTCATTTAGCTTATCAGTCTTATTTAATTGAAAAAACATCTATTAATGTTTTAGAACGATTGTATTTTGAAACCTACCGCGTTGGGCATCTTAGGGAACTATTAAAAGATGTTGAACCAATAATACGAGAGGCCGATATGCTTAGTTTTGATATTTCTGCCATTCGATCATCCGATGCACCAGCTAGCAATAGGGCCCAACCATTTGGCTTAACAGGCGAAGAAGCATGTCAAATTTGCTGGTATGCGGGGCAAAACGAGAAATTGAGCTCCGCAGGATTTTATGAGTATGACCCCACGTTAGATGATAGTTCTCAAAAAACAGCTTCTGTAATAGCCATTATGATCTGGTATTTTTTGGAAGGGGTAAATCACCGAAAAGGAGAATCAACCATTAATAAGGATAATTATACAAAGTATGTAGTAGAAATGCATAGTGGCAGTCCTGCTTCCATCATATTTTATAAAAGCAACATAAGCGAACGATGGTGGATGGAGATTCCACTTGAAAATAAATCGTTTAATACATTTGGCAGAAATAGCCTCGCTCCTTGCAGCTATACAGACTA
>CAZGDC010000010.1:0-25708 GCA_964524405.1 uncultured Roseivirgaceae bacterium | reverse complement strand
TTAAAATAAACGTACAATTTATGCGCATTTTTTTTCAATTTATAGCATTCGCAATACTCCTTTCGGCTTGTTCGCAAGTGCCAACGGCAGAACAAATTTTAGAACGTTCCATTAAAGCACATGGAGGCGAAAAAACGTATAATGCCACCATCTCATTCGATTTTAGAGATAAGCATTATGTAGGTACATATAAAAATGGCACGTATAAAATAGCTCGTCATTTTTCGGATTCAGTAGAAAATAATTACGTAGATGTATTAACCAATAATAGCTTTAACAGAACAGTAAATGACTCTTTAGTTACAGTTACCGAAGAGTGGACTAAAAAATATTCTAATTCAATTAATGCTGTATTCTATTTTTTTAGACTTCCGTTTAATTTAAAAGATGATGCTGCAATTCTTACTTATTTAGGAAAAGGAACACTAGAAGGTAAAGAATATTATAAACTAAAAGTAACCTTTATTGAAGATGGCGGAGGCGAAGATTTTGACGATGTTTTTGTGTATTGGTTTAATGCAGCAACTTATACGCTTGACTACCTTGCCTACGAGTATGCTACTGAAGGTGGTGGAAAACGGTTTAGAAAAGCCATTAATCAGAGAGCCGAAAATGGGTGGATAATTAGCGACTACATTAATTATAAACCCAAAGATATTAAGGTTGACATTGCGGATTACGATACTTATTTTGCCAGAGATGGGTTTAAAAAATTATCGAAGATTGAGAATAAGAATGTTAAAGTAAGCTATAATTAATCAACTATTAATTGTTTTGTCTTGAGCGATTTTGAAAGAGGCAACCCAATCAAAACCCTATAAAATAAGGGCCAATATTTGGGTTTAATAATAGAAGTTAATCCATACCTAATAATAAACAACAGTCGTAATAATTGATATGTTAAATACCCTTGGTGTTTGCGAATTACGTAAAACATAGATGTTTTTAATTCAAGCTTAGTTTCAATGGAGTTTGGCATACTTTTGCCCTGAAAATGGATGTATTTTGCTTTTGGAACAAACGAAGTTTTTAGCCCCTTTTCTAACATCCGATAACTGAGATCACTTTCTTCAAAAAATAAAAAAAGATTAGTATCAAACCCTCCCACTTCGTTAAAGGAAGACACTCTGCAAAACATAAAACTTCCATTTACATAATTTACTTGTAAAGGATCTGCGTATTCTTTTTTTCGATTGGGATATTTTTTTGCATTAATTAACTCCAAAAACCCACTCCCTAAAACCTCTCTAGTTAACGACACAAAATGGTCGAAGCTAACTTTAGTAGCTAAGTTTTCATCCAAAATTTGAGGACCACATAAAGCAATTTGTGAGTTGGCTTCCAAATGGGTTTTCAAAATGGCTAAGCAATCATTTTGCAATAGGGTATCGTTATTAATAAAGGCATAATAGGTTGCATTTAAATGCTGTACCCCAAACATATTACCGCCCCCAAAGCCTGTGTTAATAACACTGCGAACCAATTTTACACGCACATCATTTATCTGTGAGATAAAACTTACCAATTGCACATAGTCCTCTTTTTCAGAAGCATTATCAACCACCACAATTTGCAGCGTAATCGCAGAGCTGGTCTTAGCCAACACAGATCGTACGCTCTCTTTCGTGAGCAATGAATTATTATAATTAATTATAACTACCCCAATATCTGCTTTTTGCAACTCCATTTAATGCTTGTCCAATTGCTTTAAAATCAATTTAAAATCTAATTTATCCCAACTATCTTCTGTTGGCAGGTTAGCCATAACAGTATCCATTATTCGCCTTTGTTGCTTTCCTTTGGCCATTGCTTCGGAGTAGCTAATGTTATCATTAAACGTTACCATCGAATATTGAGGAATCCACCTTTCTGGATATAATTTATTAAGGTGTGATTCTATTTTTTTGCGGAGCAAGAAATTTTTATCGGCCACCTTACCACGCATTTCAATAAAATTTTCAAGCGCTAAATCGGCTATGGCATTTGTATTTTTTGGTCGAGAAGCATTAAAGTTTGTAAAAATTTTTCTCCAGTCTCCTTCCAATTTTTCGATCAATTGATTGATTTCAAAACAATCTTCAAATCCGCAATTCATCCCTTGCCCATAAAAGGGCACTACGGCATGCGCAGCATCGCCTAGTAGCATTGTATTATTTTTAATCCATGGATAACTTTTAACCGTTACCAGTGATGAAGCTGGGTTTGCTCTAAAATCTTTAAGCAAAGTTGGCATATGTTTCAAGGCATCTGGAAATACTTCTTTAAAAAAGTTAATAATTTCTTTATCTGTATTCAAATTTTCAAACGCATAGCCATTGCCTTCAAAAGGGAGAAATAAAGTTACGGTAAAACTTCCATCTAAATTGGGCAAAGCAATGAGCATGTATTCTCCCCTAGGCCATATATGTAAGCCATTTTTGTCTATCGAAAAATCGCCAGTGGCGGTTGCAGGAATTACCAATTCTTTATACCCATGCGGTATATAGCTTTGCGAATAGGTAAACCGATCTTGCTTTTGCATAGCCGCCCGAACGGCTGAAAAAGCTCCATCAGTGCCAAAAATTAAATCTGATTGAGTGTTAAAGTCAGTTTCACCATCATTGAGTGTAAGTGACGTATTCTCTAAATCTACCTCCACGCATTTGTGCTCAAACCTAATTTGTACCCCTTCAGATTCTGCCTTATCCATCAGCAAAGCGTTTAGCCCACCACGCGAAATCGAATTGATAGCTTGCCCCTCTTTGCCATACGGCTGAAACGTAATTTGACCTGTTGTATCATGCATTATTCGCCCCTTCATTGGAATAATCATTTTGAGCAGTTCGGCCTCTAAACCTACTTCCTTCAGCGGCTTCCAACCACGATTGCTCAATGCCAAATTAATGGATTTTCCAGCTGAAATACTAGATTTTCTTAGGTCTTTCCTGCGTTCGTAAACAGTTACATTATGCCCTTGCTTCTGTAAATAAATAGCCAGTAACGAACCAACTAGACCTGCGCCAACAATACTTATTTTCTTTTTTTGCATCTACCCAATTGCTTTTCGTAATAACTGAACAAATCTAAACACCTCTTCAAACCGATTATACAAGGGTGTTGGCGCCACCCTAATTACTCCTGCTTTCCCAGCACTTAAATTTGGCTCACGCCAATCGGCTACTACGCCTTGTACTACCAAAGCATCAAACACTTCTTTCCCATTATTTTTCAATAAAATAGAAAGCTGTGCTCCTCTTTGGTTCGAGTCTGAGGGAGTTAATATATTAATTTCTTCTTTTAAAAATAAGTCGTTAAGTAAAAACGCTAGAAAGCCCGTAAGTTGAACACTTTTGTTTCGCATATTTTCAAAGCCTGCTTTATCAATTACAGAGAGAGAAGCTAATAAAGCAGCTGTACTAAGTACATTTGCATTACTTAGCTGCCATCCATCTACACCTTCCATCGGCTTAAAGCCCTTTTTCATAAGAAACCGCTCCTTTTCATTATGCCCCCACCAACCTGCAAATCTTGGCAAATCGGGATTGTTAGCATGTTTGCTATGCACAAATGCCCCACCCACACTACCTGGGCCAGCGTTAAGGTATTTATAATGGCACCATACCGCAAAATCTACTTGATGCTTATGCAATTGCAAGGGAGCATTGCCCACGGCATGTGCTAAATCAAATCCTACAATTGCACCTGCTGCATGGCCCGCTTTTGTAATAGTTTCAATATCGAATAATTGCCCTGTAAAATATTGCACTCCACTAAACATAACCAAGGCTAATTCTGGCCCATTGGCTACGATAGATGCTATAATGTCTTCTGTTCTTATCGTGGTTTCGCCTTCTCTAGGCGCAATCTCAATAATGGCCTCCTCAGGAGTAAAGCCATGAAATTTCACTTGGCTTTCTAAGGCGTATTGATCTGAAGGGAAAGCGCCTGCCTCCGTTATTATTTTAAAACGGGTTTTTGTTGGCCTATAAAATGAGACCATAAGTAAATGAAGGTTGGTCGTGAGGCTATTCATCGGAACTACCTCTTCGGGCTTGGCTCCAACTATTTTAGCAAGGCTTTCTTTGGCAAATTTATGATAATGAAACCAAGGTCGCTCTCCTTCAAAATGACCTTCTACTCCCCTATTCTTCCACAACTCTAACTCTTCGTTTATGTATTTAGCAGTTTCTTTAGGTTGTAACCCTAAGGAGTTTCCTGTAAAATAAAGTGTGTCTTCGCCCTTATGTTTTGGTATATAAAATTCTTCTCTAAATGATTTTAGCGAGTCTTTAGCATCTAAAGATTGAGCGTATTCTAATGAGTTAATGTATTGCATATAATTAATTATCTTAGATTCTGAAACAACTCGATGGTTATCTATTTGTTTCAGAATAACTTTCAACATGTCATATCATATCATATCATCCCTACGCTGATTATAAAATAATCAACCTCCCATTGACAGAGACCTTGGAGAGCTTAAATCGTCATAAACCTACGCTGATTATAAAAATTTACAACCTCAAAATGAAATCAAAACAACTTCAACTGATCTTTATTTAAAGCTCCTTCGTGCTCCAAAAGCCATTTCTTTTTATCGAGCCCACCTGCATAACCTACCAAATCGCCATTGGTTCCTATTACCCGATGGCAGGGCACAATAATAGCAATGGGGTTTTTACCATTAGCCGATGCTGCAGCTCGAATTACTTTTTCATCTCCTAGTTGTTTCGCCATTTTAAAATAGGTTGAGGTAGTTCCAAACGGAATATTTTGAAGCTCTTCCCAAACTCGCATCTGAAAATTGGTGCCATTTAAAGAAAGAGGCACTGTAAAAAACATGCGCTTATCAACAAAATACTCGTTCAGTTCCTGAGCGCATTGGTTTAAAATTGAGTTAGTAGTTTCCGTGGGCACATTTTCTAACCAGCTAAAGTTCACAATCGTAATTCCTTTGCTGTCTGCTTCTAACAGGATGTTTCCTAAGGGAGATGTGATCATTAATTGTTCCATTATAAAAAACCTTCGGGTTTTAAATCAAGCCAATTTAGGGCATTGGTACCTAATAATTTTTGCTCTATACTTTGATTAAACCCACTCGTTTTAATTAGCTCTCCTGGCTTATGTTCCCCTAATGGAAAAGGATAATCAGAGCCTAACGTTATTTTATCTTCGCCCATTAAATCTACCAAGTAATTGAGCATTGTTTTGTCATGAACTAACGAATCTAAATAAAATTTGCCTAAATACTCCCTTGGATTAACATCATTATCTACTGCACAAAGATCGGGGCGAACATTAAAGCCGTGCTCAATGCGACCCACGGTTGCAGGAAAAGAGCCGCCACCATGAGCAAAGGCAATTCGCAAATTAGGCAGTCGTTCTAGCACGCCTCCAAAAATCATAGATGTAATCGCCAAAGAGGTTTCTGCAGGCATGCCCACCAACCAAGGCAGCCAATATTTAGGCATATTGTCTTTGCCCATCATATCCCAAGGGTGAATAAATACGGCTGCGCCTAAATCTTGAGCAGCTTCCAACACAGCAAAAATTTCGGGTGCATCTAAGTTCCAGTTATTAATATGGGTACCAATTTGAATGCCTGCCATACCAAGCTCTGTCATGCACCTCTCCAGTTCTTGAATAGCTAATTTAGGTGACTGCATAGGTAAGGTAGCCAAACCAATAAATCGCTTGGGATATTTTTTAACAATGCCCGCAATATGGTCGTTAAGCAACATCGAAAGGTCTAAGGTATGCTCAGGTTTTGCCCAGTAACTAAACATAACAGGTACGGTAGAAAGCACCTGCACAGTTACCTCGTCTCGGTTACAATCTTTCATTCGGGCTTCTGGGCTCCACATATTTTCCTGAACCTCCCTAAAAAATCGGTCGTCCATCATCATTCTTGCTGCACAAGGTTTATGGTGTTCTAATCGTATAAACCCACCGTAACCGTACTTCTCTCTTAGATCTGGCCAATTTTCTGGCAATATATGTGTATGAATATCTACACTTAAAGGATGGTTGCACATTAAGGTTTCGTCATTTTTGTTCCACAATGCTTGCAAGTGGTATGTTCCGAATCATAAAATCGACTCATTACTGGTGGTAATTGTTTTACAATATCTTTTAATATTAGGTACTCTTCATAAAGCTTTTTATTGCAGTTTTCGCAAAACCACATAAATCCATCTTTCTCTCCATGGTTTCTATTAAGTTCCATTACCAAGCCAATGGTATTGGCGGGTCGTTGAGGCGAGTGAGGCACCTTTGCTGGTAATAAAAAGATATCTCCTTCCTTAATTTCGATATCTCTAATCTTTCCATCCTCCACAATTCGCAATACAATATCGCCTTCAAGTTGATAAAAAAACTCTTCCGTTTCATTATAATGAAAATCTTTACGGCTGTTGGGGCCTCCCACTACCATTACTATAAAGTCTTTATTGCCCACATATACTTGTCGATTGCCCACAGGCGGTTTTAATAGATGTCTGTTTTCATCTATCCACTTTTTAAAGCTAAACGGAGATTGGATTGCCATATATTCAAATTTATTAACCTCTAAAATAGTAATTTTTGACTATTTTGATTTAATAAAACTCAATAACCTTAACTCAATTAATCCTAACTTTTACAAAAAAGCTTAATTAACGGGGTTTTTAATGAGCTAGGCAGGGGATTTATGCCGCATTAGATTGAACTATTTTTTACAACCTCATCGTTAAAATGGTATAACTATGTAGATATACAAGTGTATTTCAATCCGTTACTCATTCATCAAAGTTTCAATTTCATCTGCTTCTAATGGAATGTTAGCCATTAGGTTCAATACTCCGTTTTGTTTAATAACTACGTTATCTTCTAACCTAACACCAAAATTTTCTGCTGGAATATAAATACCTGGTTCAACAGTAAATACCATCTCTTCGGTAATAGGGGCATAAAAATCGCCTACATCGTGTACATCCAATCCTAAAAAATGAGAGGTGCCGTGCATAAAATATTTTTTAAATGCTGGATTAGCTGAATCTTGATTTTTAATATCGGTCGTATCTATTAGCCCAAGTGCCAATAGCTCTTTTTCCATTACCAAGCCAACTTCCTTATTATAATCAAAAATAATAGTGCCTGGTCGTAGCATATTAGTAGCTTCCTTTTTAACCCTAAGTACGGCATCATACACCGCCCTTTGACGCTTAGTAAAACGACCATTTACAGGAATAGTCCTTGTCATATCTGCATTATAATTGCCGTATTCAGCACCCACATCCATCAATAAAACATCGCCCTCTTTACAAAAATTTTTATTTTCTACATAATGCAGCACGCAAGAATTTAAACCACTAGCAATGATAGGTTGGTAGGCAAACCCCATTGATTTATTTTTAATAAATTGGTGTATATATTCTGCTTCAATTTCATACTCCTTAACTCCTGGTTTTACAAATTTTAGTATGCTTCTAAAGCTAGTTTCTGTAATATCACAAGCCACCTGCATCATATCAATTTCTTCTTGGCTCTTTACTGATCTTAATTCATGCATTATTGGAGCGGATCGCTTATAGCTATGATTTGGGTATTTTTGATGACACCATTTAGAAAATCGTTGGTCTTTAGTTTCTACCTCTAAAGCGGCTCTAGTATGCTCATTTGAGTTTAAATAGATGTGCTCGGCTACCACCATTAAATTATTTAGCACTTGCTCAAACTCCGACACCCAATAAATGGTCGTTATTCCTGATAGTTCTTTGGCTTCTTCTTTTGTAAATTTATGTCCTTCCCAAACGGCAATTAATGGGCTAGTTTCTTTTAAAAACAAGATTTCTCGTTGGCTTTTAATAGGATGATTGGGTGCTACTAATAGAATGGTATCCTCTTGATCTATACCTGTAAAATAAAGCAAGTCATTATTTTGCCTAAATGGCATTACGCCATCGGCATTGGTGGGCATAATATCGTTAGAGTTAAAAATAGCCACGGACTTAGACGCCATTCGAGCCACTAAATTTGCTCTATTTTTAATATATAATTGTTTTGAGGGAGGTGTATAACGCATAGTTTTATTACTTATATGTTGGATGTAAAGTTACATCTTGTTTTAATATTGAGGCTAAAGAAATTTATCGCCCTTATTAATTTTAACATCTTTAACAATGGCACGCATCTGATTTTCATTACCACGCTTACATATTAATAAAGAGTTTCCATTATCAGCAATCAAGTAATTTTCAAGCCCCTCTACCACAATTAACTTTTCATTGGTGCCATTAATAATGCAATTTTTAACATCGTAAGTGGTAACATTTCCTTCAATTACATTGCCCTCCTCATTTTTTTCTCTCAATTCGTATAATGAATCCCACGCACCAAGGTCGCTCCATCCAAAATCACCCAAAACCACCCAAACATTCTCGGCTTTCTCCAATATAGCATAGTCTATTGATATATTTTTTGCCAGTGAATATGCCTCAAGTAATTTGCTGGTTTCTTTCGATGTAAAATAGTACTTAGTTATTTCCTCAAATAGAATCGCATTGTCTTTATCATATTTTTCAAATGCACTAATAATAGATTTAGCTTGCCAAACAAACAGTCCTGCATTCCATACAAAATCTCCACTCTCTAAAAACTTTTTAGCGAGCTCCAATGCTGGTTTTTCGGTAAACGTTTTTACCTTATTAATTTTATTTTTTACGCTACCGTGTTCCTTAATAAACTGAATATATCCATATCCTGTTTCGGGCTTATGCGGCTGAATGCCAATGGTTACTAACTTTTCGCCAGAGGCACTCACTTTTAAAGCGGTATTTATGGTTGCCATAAATGCGGCATCATTAAAAATAGCATGATCAGAGGGTGTTACTATTATATTGGCGTCAGGGTTTTTACTAGCAATTTTATAGCTTGCATAAGCCACACAAGGTGCGGTATTTCTTTGAAAAGGCTCTAATAATAATTGGTCGTTACTTATCTCTGGCAACTGTTCTTTTATTAAATTTTTATAACGCTTATTGGAAACCACATAAATATTTTCTACGGGCACTTGCGACACAAACCGATCGAATGTTAGCTGAATAAGTGTTTTTCCACAACCAATAATATCTAAAAATTGTTTGGGTTTATCCGCCCTACTAAATGGCCAAAATCGCGTACCAACTCCTCCTGCCATTATAACTACGTATGTATTACTATCCATAAAATGCGTTTATATCTATTCTATTGAAAAATTTTACTGCTTTTACCTAATTTCAAAAGTGCGAAATTTTATTTAATAATTCACTTCAAATATTTAAGTTATTAACTTAAATAAAGCGATTTATTGAAAAAAATTGTATCTTCATATTAACTGATGGTAAATAGAATTGAAAAAAAAAGATTAGCTACTATTTATCGTTGAAGTTACGATAATAGTACGTATTAAAACTAAGTTAGATGGACAAGAAGTTAGCCATTAAAGCCAAAAAAATACTAAAGGAAGTGTTTGGATTTAATGGATTTAGAGGAAGACAAGAACCGATAATAAATAATTTATTAGAAGGGAATGACACTTTTGTTATTATGCCAACAGGGGCTGGAAAATCACTTTGCTACCAATTACCTGCAATGGCACAGCCTGGCACGGCCATTGTAATTTCGCCTTTAATCGCCCTGATGAAAAACCAAGTGGATCAGTTGCAAGCATTTGGCATAAATGCAAGATACCTTAACTCAACCCTTTCGAGAACAGAAGCTAAAATTGTAAAAAAAGAAACCATTGAACAAAAGGTTAAACTTTTATATGTAGCACCAGAATCGCTAACCAAAGAAGAAACAGTAGCTTTTTTATTACAAGCTAATATATCTTTTATAGCGGTTGATGAAGCCCACTGTATTTCAGAATGGGGTCATGATTTTAGACCTGAATACCGCAGAATTAAATCAATAGTAAAACAATTAGGCAATCACCCCATTATAGCTTTAACGGCCACGGCCACTCCAAAAGTTCAAATTGATATTCAGAAAAATTTGACTATGGAAGCCGCATCCTTGTATAAGTCTTCTTTTAATAGAACAAATCTATATTATGAAGTTAGGCCTAAACAAGATATAAAAAAACAACTCATTCGATTTGTTAAAGAACAAAAAGGAAAATCCGGAATTATTTATTGCTTAAGTCGTAAAAAAGTAGAGGAGATTGCAGAATTTTTAAGAGTGAACGACATTAACGCAGCGCCTTACCATGCTGGCTTAGAGTCAGCCACTCGCGTTGGCAACCAAGATGGTTTTTTAAATGAAAATATTGATGTTATTGTTGCCACCATTGCCTTTGGCATGGGTATTGATAAACCCGATGTGCGCTTTGTGGCGCATTACGATGTTCCAAAATCATTAGAAGGATATTACCAAGAAACAGGCAGAGCTGGCAGAGATGGTATTGACAGCAAGTGTCTAATGTTTTTTAGTCATAACGATATTAGTAAGCTGGATAAGTTTAATAAAGATAAACCCATTCAAGAAAGAGACAATTCCAGACTTCTTTTGCAAGAAATGACCTCGTTTGCAGAATCTGCCGTATGTAGGCGAGTACAATTGCTCCATTATTTTGGCGAAACATTTGTTAAAGAGGACTGTAATAATTGTGATAATTGCAGACACCCAACCGAGCAATACGAAGGAAAGGAATATATTGAACTCGTATTAAAAACCGTGGCAGCCACTGAAGAACGTTTTGGCATGCTTCACCTTGTAGATGTAATAAAAGGGAAGCCCTCAGAGTATGTGGTTAGCTATAAGCATACTAAGTTAGATGTTTACGGAGCAGGCGATACCGAAACCGAAGATCTTTGGCGTTCAGTAATACGACAAACCATGCTAGCTGGCCTACTTGGGAAGGATATTGAAAATATTGGTGTAATAAAAATGACAGAAAAAGGGAGAGCCTTTACAAAAGACCCTCACTCATTTACCCTTTCTAAAAATCACGATTTTGATAATATTAAAAAAGAAGATGAAGAAATAGACTCTACTCCTGTTGAGGCAGCCGCTTACGATCAAAAGCTCTTTGATATGTTAAAATCTTTACGTAAAGGCATTGCGAAAGATGAAAAGCTACCACCTTACGTCATTTTTCAAGAAACTTCTTTAGAAGAAATGGCCACCACATACCCATGCTCCATGGAAGAGCTCACCACCATTACAGGTGTTGGAAAAGGGAAAGCGCTGAAATTTGGTAGTGATTTTGTGCGATTAATTGAGCAATATGTAGAAGATAACGATATTATTACAGCCGCTGATGTAACCATTAAAACAACAGCCAACAAATCGAAACATAAAGTTTTTATCATTCAACAGATTGATAAAAAGCTAGAACTAGAAGAGATTGCAGAATCGTTAAAGATGACGATGGATGAATTACTCAACGAAATAGAGCAAATTGTTTCTTCAGGCACCAAGCTTGTCCTCGATTATTATATGGATCAGGTATTGGATGATGAAAAACAAGGGGAGATTCTTGATTTTTTCTTAAATGACGAAACTGGAGATATTGAATCAGCCTTGGATGATGAAGATTTAGCCGATTACTCTGAAGATGAAATACGATTAGTTCGTATAAAGTTCTTATCAATGTATGCAAATTAAATTGATATAACTTCATATTTACATTATGAATATTTTAATACTTGGTGCTGGGGGAAGAGAGCATGCTTTTGCTTGGAAAATGAAGCAAAGCAAGAAATGCACCAACCTTTATGTTGCACCAGGCAATGCAGGCACACAATCAATTGCCATTAACCTCGCCATTAACCCAACAGATTTTAATAAAGTGGAAGAGGCTCTTTTAACCTATCAAATAAACCTATTAGTGGTTGGCCCTGAAGACCCTTTGGTAAAAGGAATTGTTGATTATTTTAGAGCCAAAGAGGCGTTTAGTCAATTAATAATCATTGGGCCCGACAAGGCTGGAGCACAGCTCGAAGGAAGCAAGGATTTTTCCAAAGCTTTTATGAATAAGTACGGTATTCCTACTGCAAAATCAGAAACATTTACTGCACAACAATATGATAATGCCCTAAGTTACCTTGAGGGCCACTCCTATCCTTTGGTACTAAAAGCCGATGGATTAGCCGCAGGAAAAGGCGTAATTATTGCACAAAACTTTAATGAAGCAGAAATAGCACTCCAAGACATACTCATTGATAAAAAATTTAATGAAGCAGGCAATAAAATACTCATCGAAGATTTTTTAGACGGTATTGAGCTTTCCGTTTTTGTACTGAGCGATGGAAAAAACTACCAAATTTTGCCAGAAGCTAAAGATTACAAACGAATTGGAGAACAAGATACGGGGCTAAACACAGGAGGCATGGGAGCCGTTTCTCCCGTACCCTTTGCCAAATCTGCCTTTCTTAAAAAAGTAGAAGACCAAGTTGTTAAACCTACCATTGCAGGGCTTCGTAAAGAAGGCATCGACTATAAAGGCTTCCTATTTATTGGCTTAATGAATATTAAAGGAGATCCTTTTGTTATTGAGTATAATGTAAGAATGGGCGACCCAGAAACCCAAGTGGTATTACCCCGAATCGATTCAGATTTGGTGGAACTTTTTGAAGCTACAGGCAATCAATCTCTTGATAAATACCACATTAAAATTAACCCTTTAACAGCCACCACGGTTGTGGCCGTTGCAGGAGGATACCCTGAAAACTATGCGAAAGGAGAAAAAATTACAGGTTTAGAATTAAAAGATGATTTTTCAATCGTTTTTCAAGCGGGCACTAAAGCCCAAGAAGAAAACGTTTACACGAATGGAGGTCGGGTTTTGGCAGTTACCGCATTAGCAAATACTCTTGAGGAGGCCAAATCTATCGCTTATAACAGATTAAATTCCATTGGATGGAATAAGATGTATTATCGTAGAGATATTTCCGATGATCTTTTAACTTATTTAGGTTAAATACTATTTTCTTCCGTTGGTTATATGATTAACATACTCGTATTTTGTAAGAATAGATAATAATAAATGTCAGGTTGTAACACATGCTCGTTAAATGAAGAAACCGTTGGATGTAACAGCGGTGGCTGCCAAACAGGTGGCTGCAACCGATTAAATGTATTTGATTGGCTTTCGGATATGAGTTTGCCTACCAATCAAAAATATGATGTTATCGAAGTAAGGTTTAAAAGTGGTCGTAAAGATTTTTATCGCAACCCTGATAGTCTTACCCTTACTACAGGAGATGCTATTGTAATTGATGTACCTAATGGGCATCATATTGGGTATGTTTCTTTGCAAGGAGAATTGGTGAGGTTACAAATGAAGAAAAAAAAGGTGACCGATGATGAAAATATTCGTCCTATTTACCGAATAGCCTCTGAAAGAGACCTTGAAAAATACGAACAAGCAAAGAGTAAAGAATCTTCGATATTATTTAGAAGCCGAGAAATAATTCAGCAAGAAAAATTAAAGATGAAGCTCACCGATATTGAGTTTCAAGCCGATAATACCAAAGCCATATTTTACTATTCTGCCGAAGAGCGCGTTGATTTTAGAAATTTGATTAAGCTGTTAGCAGGGGAGTTTAGAATACGGATTGAAATGAAGCAGATTAGCCTACGGCAAGAAGCAGGCAGGATTGGCGGTATTGGTTCCTGTGGTCGTGAATTATGTTGCTCCACTTGGCTTACCGATTTTAAAAGTGTTTCTACAAGTGCAGCACGATATCAAAATTTATCGCTCAACCCTAGTAAGTTATCTGGGCAATGTGGCCGATTAAAATGCTGCCTTAATTACGAATTAGATACCTATTTATTAGAATTAAAGGATATTCCGAAATTACATGCGCCATTAAAAACGCAAAACGGAAAGGCTAACTTGCAAAAAACCGACATATTTAAAAAAATAATGTGGTTTGGATTTGAAGGAGAAAATACGTGGCATCCAATTCCTGTGGATCGAGTAAAAGAAATTTTACTTATGAACGATAAAGGCGAAGTGCCAGAAACGCTTCAAGTGGATAAAGATTTTTCTAAAATGGAACAAGTGCAAGCCATGACCAACGATTTGGAAAGATTGGATCGTAAATACAAAAACAAATCGAAGAGAAAACCTGAAAATCGAACTAATAGAAATCGGCAGCAGAACAAGCCTAACCAACCCCAAAATAGCAATTCTCAGCAGCCTCAAAAGAGGTTTATAAATAGAAAAAATAGAAAATAATAATGCGTTATTGGTTAATTTTTAGTAGCTTTTTCTTGTTTTCTTGCGATTCGAATAGGATTAGTGAGGAGAATATTGACATTGAGCATTATTGGCAGGCAGATTCTGTTGCCACGTTCGATTTTTTAATCGAAGACTCAAAAATAGATTACAATTTATATTTTTCGGTTAGAAACGGAGTTGAATTTCCTCATTCAAATTTATATTTTAAGTATTGGCTAACGGATAGTTTGGAGAATAAATTGGAGCATGAATTGGTGAATTTTCAATTATTTAATTCCAAAACAGGCTACCCATTAGGTAATGGCGTTGGCGATATTTTTGAACACCAATATGAACTGCTTACCAAATATAGGTTCGATTACGAGGGACTCTACCAACTCTCATTTCAACAATATATGCGCTACGATTCTCTACCAGAAATTTACTCGGTAGGTTACAGAGTTGAAAAAACGCTTACTCCGTAAGGTGTTGGTTTAAGAAACGAGAAATGGCTTCTTCTACTTCTTCTCTTTTCTTCCACCATTCCCTTGAAAAGAACCCCACAAAACGCCAATTGTTTTTACTGAGTGTAAATGGCGTATAGGCGTGTAAATCTTTTACTGATGGGTTTTGAAAATAAATATCATCATCTGTAAGTAAAAGTGCTCCATAATCTAATCCTTTTTTAATGGTAATATCTGCAAACGGAAGCTCCTCTTTAAATTCATATTGAGGGTAAGCCTTATTGGCCCAATCTATAATTCTGTTTTTTAAATACCAATTTGTATTCGATCTACTAAGGGCTAATGGCTTAGGAACATATTTGCCATCGGAAACCAACTTAGCAAATATTAAATACTCTTTTAATAGCTTAGGGCCTTTGTTTTTTACGTTATCAACTTTAAGCTCCTCTGGCCAAATGCTTGTAACCATAACAATCCCCTCCCTAGCTCGTGTAATAGCTACATTAAGCCTATTTTCGCCTCCTGCTACATTTAAGCTTCCAAAATGCATCATCATTTTACCTGATTTGGTTGGCGCATAAGCCGTGCTAAAAATGATAATATCACGTTCATCTCCTTGCACATTTTCAATGTTTTTTACCATTAAACTAGCAGGCCACTCAAACTGGCTCTGGGCAACTTCTTCCTCTAATAAGTCTAAAATTAACTCCTGCTGCTTGGCATTAAAAGTTACAACGCCAATCGTTTTTTCAGGAGATGAGCTAATGAGTAATTTAATGAGGTTAATTACTTTTTCAGCTTCAATTCTATTGGTATTGTTTTCCCAAACACCTGCTACTTTAACATAATTAATAGCGGGTTTACGAGCATTAACTAGTTCTTTATCGGGCAAAAGCCTCAATCCATTTTTATAAAAATGTTTATTGCTAAAAGCAATTAATTCAGCTTTTTTGCTTCTATAGTGCCCTTTGAGTTCAATATTCATTAAATACTGCTCGCTCAATTCAAGTAATGAATCAACCTCTAATGCTATTTCTTCTTCCTCCACATCTTCCCAACGTGCTTTATACAAATCGTTGGGTCGTAATTGCTGGCTATCTCCTGCAACCACTAATTGATTGCCTCTAAACATGGCAGGTATGCCACGCTCGGTAAAACACTGTGAGGCTTCATCAAAAATAACAATATCAAATAACTTCTCCATTGGAAAAATGGCCGAAACAGCCTCAGGAGATGCCATCCAACAAGGAATTAAATTGAATAACTCTTCGCTATGGTTCGCAATTAATTTACGTAACGGCCAAATTCTACGCTGTTTGGTTACTTGGTGTTTCGTTTCACGATAGGTAACCATATTATTTAATCTATTGTATTCTACATGCTCATAAACCCGCTCTCGTGCCCGTAATAGTAAAATTTCATTGCTTATTCTTAATTTCTCTCGAATATTATTTTGCAAATCAGCCTCCATTTGCTTGAATTTACGAGAAGATACGGCTCTTAAAACAGGGTATTTAGTCTCAATATGATCGATCCATTGTAACTTGATACTATTAATCAAAATTGACTCGAATTTCTCTTCAGAAAAAGGTCCGATGACAGCTATTATTTCATTGGCCACCTTTATTTCATAATTGGGCAATTTTTCTCTCAACTTATCAAAATCGCAGAGGTCATCAAAATCGTTCGCCAACACCTCTTCGATTCGATGCAGCCACTCTACATCGGAAGTAATTTTTCGTAATTGATTTTCTGTATAATAACTAGACCACCGGCTCCAAGCATCAGGAATATTATCAATTACTTTATATAACGCATGTATTTTATCACTCAACTCCTCATAACTTAATAAGTTAGTATTAAAATACTCCTTAAAATTGCGGTAAGAATAAAATATGATTTTACTTCTAAAGGCTTCTTTCAAAAAATGATACCAGTTTTGCAAAGCACCTTTAGAAAGCTCTCCACTATACTTTTTTACCCAGCCTTTGCTCTGCAAAATAGAAAGGTTATGGTCTAGGTTTAAGCGATTATCAACCATTTGAGTGAGCGCATTAAGCCCTGTTCTATTTAACTTTAATTGATTTGATTCTAGCACCGACTTAACGATTTTCCTATCCTTTGAAAATAATCGCCATTTTACATATTTAAACACATTTCTGCGTGCCTCAATAGCCACTTGTAAAGAAGCTTGAATTGAGCCAATTTCTGCTGGCTTTAAACTTTGCTCAACACCAACACCTGCAAAGCAGGTTATTAAATGCCGCTCATGATCGGCTAGCCAAGTGTAATCTGTATCGCGTGTATGTACTTTAATAAGCTGCTTAAATAATTCATACACTTCTTGATTATGTAGCTTTCTCAATAATTCTTTGGCTCGTTCCTTTTTACCCAAAATGCTAATACATTCCTCAAGTTCTATGGGGTGGTTTACAATGGCTTTTGTTTGCGCTGCAATGGCTTCTTTTACTCTAGGAATTTCTTCTAAAAATTCTTGCATGCGCTTGAGCGAAGCTAGATTATAGGTAGAAAAAGATTTACGATCGAGTAAAGGATACTCCTCCGATCTAAACATAGATGCGTAAGCTGCATAGCGTTTGAGGCGAGTAACTAAATCAACTAAATTATTGCATTTAAAGTACTGGTACTCCTGTTTAACATTTATCGAATTATCCGCTAAGTTGGAAGTAAGGTATAGCTCCTTTACAGAAATTCCACATTCCGATTCATCAAATAGAGCCATTCTAAATTCCTCCATTTCTTCTGTAAGTGCATCAATTTGCCTCGAATACTGCCCAAACTGCCTTTCTAACTGAATTGAATCTAAGCTATTGTTTAGTTGCTTATACGCTTCTATTTTATTAATTTGACTTGCAATTTTTTGATAAATAGCCTTTCTATCATTTCTAAAATCGTGCACCAAACCCATAAATTGTTGCATATCTAAGGCATCAAAACGGTTATATACCACATCTAGTGCCGCTCTTTTTTGGCTTACTAATAATACGCGCTTACCTCTTGCTACAAAATCAGCTATTAAGTTAGTTATCAACTGAGACTTGCCCGTGCCAGGTGGCCCTTGAACTACAAAAGATTTTCCTAGCTTGGCTGCTTTTAGCGCATTTTCTTGATAAGCATCCATTTTAAGAGGCGTATAAGTAACATCTTCTTTTACTCTATTTAAAAATGTGTATTTAGTATCCTCTTCAGAAGTACTGTGCTTTGAGGCAAAAAAATCTTCTAAGTCTGAAAAAGTAGATTCTTTCTGCATTTTCTCATAATCAGGCACAAGGTAAGACCCACTTTGAGGAAAAATGCCAAGTACGGCTTCTGGAAATAATTTGAGTTCTCCATTCTTATGTAACTCCTCAAAATCCTGTTTATTAAACTCAGAAAAATTGCGCAGCACATCAGCAAAATTATCGCTGTTAAAATTAAGTTCTATTTCACTATCTTTAAAAAATTGATATAAGCTGGTTCTAAAAACAAGGTGATCTGTATCAAAATCTTCTAAGTTACGCTCGGTTAATTCTTCTGAAATAGTAATGCCATTATAGTATCCATACGCCATCAAAAAAGATTTGTTAAGTACTACTTGTACACCGCTACGGTGGGCTAAGCTCCAACTCGTATCCGATTTTTGAAGCGTAACTGGAAAAAACAATAAGGGAGCATTTACATGCGTTCCATCTAAAAATTTGCCTCTTACAAAAGGCCAACCTACGTATAAATCTTTTGAGCCGTGCTCATCAAATAAAAATTTATTGAGCCGTTCTAATCGGGTTAAATCTCGGCTCACTAAGTTTACCTTTTCATCTCTACTATCTGCAATTGGTGTTAAGTCAATCTTTTTTTTACCCTCAATCAATTTCTTAATAATCGAAAAAGAAGATTCTTTTTTTAAGTAGTCAAATCTATGAACATCTATATACTGCCCTTTGAGCAATTTACGAAGTAATAACGACTTATTATTAGAAGTTAAGTTAGCTAGTCGTTTTTGATAAGATTTGAGCACATTGCGCATGGCATAAAACTAAGTCAAAACTCATCAAAAGCTAAGGTATGGAGCATTATTTTTAATCCAACTGCCATCAATAGAGTAAACCTTTTGCAAATCATTAAGGTTTATAAAGCCTCCGTGTTGGTTTCTATACGCAATAATGAGTTTGGCCTGCGACCAATTAATGTAAGGATGTGCTGCAAGTTGCTCTTTTGTTGCTTTATTGATTTTGATTTGTTTAGGAATAAAATCGGGAAGAATAACGGAGGTTTTTATGATTTTAGCAATAACAGATGAATCTAACCGATAAATTTGATACAATTGATTGGTAGCCACAAAGCCGCCCAAAGAAGAACGGTAAGCTACAATTCGGTTAGAGAGCTTACTGCCAATTCCTTTTATCGTTTGCAAAATGGCAGTATCCGCTTTGTTTAAATCAAATACAGGCAACACCTTTGGTTTTTCTACTAAAATTTTAGGAAGCTTAGCTTTATTCTTTGGCTTTTTATTTTTCTTAAATTCAGGTATTGGTTTAATAACAACAAAAGGCTTAATGCTTGCATAAAGAGCCTCTGGAAACCCATAGAGTTTTAGCAAATCTGTAGGTGTATTAAATCGAGCTCCAGTTGCTCTATATTTAATTAACCGAGTGGCTAACCAAGAGGGAAAACCAACACTTACTAATTTTTCTTTGGTAGCAGTGTTGGGATCGAACTTATCGAGTGTTATATATTTAATTGAAGAGATAGCTGCTGCTTCATTTTGCCTCATTATTATCAATAGGCTATCTAATTTTCTTGCATCATTTTCGTAATTAGAATAAGGAAATTGTGTAAAATGATTGATTAAAATCAAACTTAACCAGCAAAATAATGCTGTAAAAACCAAGAGTCGATAGCCTGAAAGCTCACTGCTACTAGTTCCAAAAAACATAAGCAACTTCTTTTTAGCGTTTTTCATACCTACAAGATTGCATAAACTCATATAAAATGCAACATTGGTTGCTAAGGCATTGCTTGAATGAAGCAGAAAGTTACCTTTGTGCGATGTTTTACAGGTGGCTATTCTTTTTTTGCACAATTCCTTTTTTATTGAAGGCTCAAACCAAAGAAACCACGCATGCCTATCAAGAAAATGAGCTTTGGGGATTAAGGGATTTGAAACCCATTACACCTGCCGTTTACGATACAATAATAGCCATTAGTAACAGTCCTTATTTTATTGCTAAAAAACACAGAGGCAGTAGTGCTATTAATTCAACCGGTGTAATATCAGCAAAAGGGAAGGCAATTATTCCATTTAGTTATTTGCAAATTATTCCTTCTACCTCCTATTATATTATTAATAAATGGGAACATAACAAACTACTGTATGCTGTTGTTAGTGCATCGAATAAAATGGTGCTACCTCTTAGGTTTACGCAAATTAAAAGGTTCAATAATTACTGGATCGCAAAAAGCAATAAAGAAGGCCTATCATTTTATAACTTAGATGGGCGATTTTTAAAACAAGTGAACGCAGATAGTGCTGTGGTTTCAGCAAATTCTTCTTTTTTAAAAATTTTTAAAGAAGGAAAAATAGGAATACTCGATGCCCAGCTGAAACAATTATTTCCGCCTCAATATAAAACCCTACGATTAAAAAATGGAACGTGGGAAACAGAATCGTTTGAAAAATGGCAGCTAATTGCCAATAACGACACCTTAACGTTTAACGCAGACTCTGTACGTGTATGGAACAAAAACCTCGCAATAATTCAGCTTTTAAATAGCCATTCTATTTATGCCAATGGCATCCCTATTAGCAAATCCTATACTGATATGGAGATTGTTTCGCCTCATTTTGCAATTACTCGCAAAAAAAATCTATGGGGTGCTATTAGTAAAAATGGGATAGAAATTATGCCTCCTTCTTTTGGAGCCATACGTTTTTCCGAAGGTTATTTTTATACTCGCAGCAATCATAAATGGTCGGTGTATGATTCGCTTGGCAAAAAAAGATCTGTGTTTAAATACGATTCTATTGGATCAATGACCAATGGATTATTTCCTGTAAAAAGGAAAGGTAAATGGGGATTTATGAACCGAGATGGCAAAGAAATTATACGTTGCATTTATGATATGGAAGCTGATTTTAAGCAAGGGAAAGCAATAATTAAGTACTTCGGAGCCTCAGGAATTATTGATTTACAAGGCAACTGGGTTGTAAAACCAAAGGAAGAAAACATTACTGATGTTAGTTTTAACTTTTACATCTACCATAAGCAGGGTGTTTATTATTTAAATAATTATGCGGGTGAGCTCATCTACTTTACATCCCATAAACTCTTATTAAAAAACGAAACCATTTACGAAATTCGAGATGGATATGCCTATAGAGTGAGTTCATTAGGTAGGTTAATAAATAACAAACCCATAGAATCAGAAGGAAGTGAATCATGGAAAATAATTAAAGTTGGAGATAAATATGGATTTGAGAACAGCAAAGGTCTGTTAACAATCACCTATCGTTACGATAGCTTATTACCCTTTTCAGAAGGATTAGCTGCTTTTAAACTACGAGGGAAATGGGGCTTTATTAATGAAGCGGAAGATATTGCCATTCAACCTCTTTATGATAAAGTAAAGCCCTTTTTTAATAAAATAGCCATTATAAATAGCACTAATAAATTCGGTTTAGTACAGCCAAACGGACAGTTTATTTTAAAGCCAAAGTTTAAGAGCATTTTACGCTTAAATAACAATTTGTGGCTTGTGGAGGAAAAAGGGTTGAAAGGCGTTTATAGCTCCAGCGGAAAAGTGATTATTCAGTCTAAGTATGACCAAATTTATTACGTTAATAATAACATGATTATTGTGATGCGAAACGAAAAATATGGAGTTGTTAATTTTGAAGGGAAAAGTATTATTCCTAGAACCTACGATTATATTGGATTTGACATTGAAAATCAGGTATTGATTTTGAAGCAGCTGCAAAATTAAGAACCTTTAGTGTACTGTAAAAGTGGCTCTCAATCAGCCATTTTATAGCATATTACCATTGAAATGGTATTACTTTATTTTTGCCTTATCCCAAACCTTGCCTGTTTTTTCATCAATCATTTCGATAGAAACAGTATCGCCATCAATAAAAACTGAAAGCACGTAATACATGGGTTCTTGCAAATCAACTATATGCCCACCTTCTCCACGGTATTTATATGGAGCAACCCCTTCTTTTAACTCTTTGGATATACGCTTTCCATAATACACATCGCTAGGCAATGCATCACTTTCTCTTTTAAGTGAATAAATAGGAGCTCCAGCACCCGCAGAAATTATGTAGGTAGTTTCATTTCGTTTGGTTCGATAATAGATATGGTCGTGTCCACTAAATACAGCGGTTACTTTATACTTATCAAATAACTTGGTGGTTGCGGTCTCCTGTCCTTCAACATCTTTATATGATTTTGATCCTACCGTATAATGTGGCCGATGCTTATAAATAAAAATATGTTTGCCTTTCGCAGATTTTAATTCTTGCTCTAGCCATATTAATTTTATAGAATCGTTTTTTACCTTAGGCCATGGAAGGGCGATAAATGTAGCATTGCCATAGCTAAAACTATACATGGCTTTTTCCATACCAAAAAAGTTGGCAAAATTCTCTACTCCATCGTCTCCTCCTGCTTCTTCATGATTGCCAACGGTAGGCCACATAGGATATTTTCGCATAAACCAACCACCCATGGAGTCCAGCAATTTATAGTCCACTTTGCCTCTTTTTCCTGCCCCTCGGTTCACAAGGTCGGCAGTGGTTATACAAAAATCAGGCTGCAATAAATCTGCCCTTTTTAGCACATCAGGAAAATGAATTGACCCTTTAGAATCACCAAATACTAAAAAGTGCATTTTGGTAAAGCTATCTCCTTTTTGCTTTTTTAAAGCTTCCATTTTAGGCACTGGATTATACGGGTTATTAAGGTTTTGTGCCTGCATAGAAAATGCCGCTAAAACTGTAAAAAATAAAACCACCACTCTTTTATAATTTACCATAATTACTAATTTAAGAATATTCATAGGCTTTTTTAAGTGTTGTTATACCATATTAACTGAGATGCCGCATTGGATTGATTCTTTTTCACAAGCTATTAACCAGACGGACATAAGACAAAAAGATTAAAGACATAAGACTCTTATTTTTAACAAGTTAAAAATAATTTAATAACGTTTAATTACCGTCAGGTTAATATTAATCCGTCTTGCATTAATGATCCCACTCTAAAAACAGACAAGATTTCTGTTTTTAGAGTGGAATCATAGGTGATTTTCTATTTTATATACCTAAAATCATGCCCCGATTTTAGCTGTATCAATACTTCATAAATAAGCTTAATAACACTATCTACATCTTTTTTATCAACGGTTTCTACGGTAGTGTGCATATACTTTAATGGAAACGAAATTAAGGCAGAAGCTACGCCTGCATTGGAGTACGCAAAGGCATCGGTATCGGTGCCCGTAGAACGAGAAGCGGAGAGGCGTTGAAAATCTATCTTTTTATTTTGTGCAACTTTAATAATCATATCACGCACATTATTTTGCACCGCTGGTCCATAGGTAATTACGGGCCCTTTGCCACACTGTATGTCTCCACTTTTTATTTTACTGTACATAGGCGAAGCTGTATCGTGGGTTACATCGGTAACTATTGCTACATCTGGCTTAATGCGTTCGGCAATCATTTGTGCGCCACGTAATCCTATTTCTTCTTGTACCGCATTTACAATGTATAAGCCAAACGGTAATTTTTTCTTTTTTTCATGGAGCATTCTAGCTACTTCGGCTATTACATAACCGCCCATACGATTATCCAAAGCCCTACCTGTGTAGTACTTCTTATTAAGTTCCATTAACTCATCTTCAAACGTAATTACCGACCCTACATGGATACCCAACGCCTCTACTTCCTCTTTAGAAGAGCAGCCTACATCTACAAAAATATTTTTTAGCGTGGGAATCGCTTCTTTTTCGCCATGCCTAACATGGATAGCTGGCCAGCCAAATACGCCCTTTACAGAACCTTTATCAGTATGCACATTTACCCGCATCGAAGGGGCTATTTGATGATCTGACCCTCCATTACGAACTACATAAATATAGCCTTTTTCATTAATGTAATTTACAAACCACGAAATTTCATCGGCATGGGCTTCAATTACCACCTTATACTTGGCTTTTGGATTAATTACGCCAACTACAGAACCGTAGGTATCTGAAATATACTCATCAATATAAGGGGTAATATAATCTAACCATATTTTTTGTCCCGATGATTCAAACCCCGTGGGCGATGCATTATTTAGGTATTCGTATAAAAATTTTTCGTTCTTTTTCATGAAATAAATGGGTGTTGTAGTTGACTGGTGTTGTGGTTTGATTGGTGTTGTGGTGTTGTAGTTGATTGGTGTTGTGGTGTTGGTAAATTTTCTATAATGGAATATTTCCATGTTTTTTCTTGGGCAATGTATCTACTTTGTTTTCGAGCATTTCAAAAGCGGTAATCAGTTTTTTTCTTGTTTGTTCGGGTAAGATAATCTCATCTACATAGCCTCTTTCAGCGGCAGCATAAGGATTGGCAAATTTATCACTATACTCATCCACTTTTTCTTGCAATTTAGCTTCTTTGTCATCGGCTTCGGCTATTTCTTTTTTAAATATAATTTCAGCTGCTCCTTTGGCTCCCATCACGGCCACTTCAGCGGTAGGCCATGCATAATTCATGTCAGCTCCAATATGTTTGGAGTTCATTACATCGTAAGCTCCTCCATACGCTTTACGCGTGATAACGGTAATACGAGGCACGGTAGCTTCACTAAAGGCATACAGTAGTTTAGCTCCATTTATTATAATACCATTCCACTCTTGAACGGTGCCAGGCAAAAATCCAGGAACATCTTCGAGCACTAATAAAGGAATATTGAAGCTATCACAAAAACGCACAAAACGTGCGCCTTTCCTGCTTGCATTATTATCCAACACCCCTGCCAATGATTGGGGTTGGTTGGCCACAATGCCAATGCTTCTACCTGCTAGCCTTGCAAAGCCAACCACCATGTTTTCTGCAAAATTTTTATGCACTTCAAAAAAACTAGCTTTATCAATTATGCCATTTATTACTTCCCGCATATCGTAAGGCTGATTGGGGTTGTTAGGCACTATTTCATTCAACTCCTCCCTTATTTCATCTCCCATTTCGTAGGGCAGTATGGGCACTTCATCTTCACAGTTTTGCGGAATATAACTGAGTAGTTTTTTAATGTGGTTAAGGGCTTCTACCTCGTTGGCACACGAAAAATGAGTTACGCCACTTTTGGTACTATGGGTGCTTGCTCCGCCTAGCTCTTCGGCCGACACCTCTTCTTGCGTAACTGTTTTTACTACATTTGGCCCAGTTACAAACATGTAAGAGGTGTTTTCTACCATTAAAGTAAAATCGGTAATGGCGGGAGAGTAAACGGCTCCGCCTGCACAAGGCCCCATTATAGCAGATATTTGTGGAATAACACCCGAGGCTCTGGTGTTTCTATAAAATATATCGGCATACCCCCCTAACGACACCACGCCTTCTTGAATTCGTGCCCCTCCAGAATCGTTGAGCCCAATGATAGGAGCACCGTTTTTCATGGCTAAATCCATAATGCGTACTATTTTTTCTGCATAGGCTTCGGAGAGCGAGCCTCCAAATACGGTAAAATCTTGTGAAAATATATAAACCAGTCTTCCTTCAATTTTTCCATAGCCTGTAACAACACCATCGCCTAAAAATTTTTGTTTTTCTAAACCAAATGCCGTGCTTCTATGCCGTACAAATTTTCCGAGTTCCTCAAAACTATCTTCATCTACTAAAAGTAAAATTCGCTCACGGGCAGTTAGCTTGCCTTTATTATGCTGGCTTGCAATTCGTTTTTCGCCTCCGCCTAGCTCTGCTTCTTTATTTAGCTCCGCTAGTTTCTGTAATTTTTCTTCTCTTGATTGGTAGCTCATATTGGTATAATTTATACCTCAAAGATAAGCAAAAATGAAGGAGCTAATGGAGGAA
>CAZGDC010000009.1:0-32693 GCA_964524405.1 uncultured Roseivirgaceae bacterium | reverse complement strand
ATAAGGAATCTGGTATTTGGATTATTTATTATCCCTCAGGTAATAAGCATGTATGAGGGGCTATTAGAAACCTACATAAAAACACAAAGGGGAAAAACCTGATAAAATTGGGCGTACGTTATAATTTGGGTGATTAATGCCATTTTTATTAAAAATTGAAAACATTTAGAATCCTACATGTTTTTGAATAGTGCTTTAATTATGTGGAGGTATTTAAAACGCTTTCGAACATTATTTGAATAGTGTTTTAATTATTACAAAAGTAGGTGATTAGCCTATTCTAGGCGTATTACGCCTACAACGAGTGCTAGCGAGTGCACTTCTGTGAGTGCCAAATCAAACGAATCATAGTCTTTATTATCGCTAATGCAGTTAATGTGGCTTTTTTGCGTAGATTTTTTAAGTCTTTTAATCATTGCGCCCTGTATAGTATCTAAAACATATACCTTATTCCATTGAAAAAATGTATCTAAAGGTAGTTTTTTGCAGGCTACAATATCTCCACTATTATAGTTAGGGTACATAGAGCTTCCTTTAACCCGTATCATAAAATCTACCTTTAACTCGTTAAATTCGGGTATATTATACCTTTCGGCATCATAATCCATTACAGTAGTATCTCCATTACCCCAGCCTGCCATGGCCTCTATGGGTATTAGCGGAACGCCTTTACCATTATACATAATGGCCTCATCTTCTGCCACTGCAAGTGGCTCATTTGTTTGCTCTGGGTATTTAGCCGTTTTTTTAGTTAGGTGTGCATTTTTTTGAGGCTCTTTTTTAATTAGGTTACCTATTAGGTTACCCTTTAGGTTACCATCGTTTTTAATCATTTCCCCTTCATCAAGTATCAACCAATTAATACTTAATTCAGGAAAGGCATTGATAATTATCTTTACCTTGTCTGCTCCTATTGATTTTCCTTTATCTAAAAAACCCATAGAAAACCCAGTAATAGCATAAAATTGATTTTTGCTAAGACTTATATACTCAAGGTATTTCTTAATTTTTTCTTTTTCGTTCATAAATATTGATAATTATCTTGTATGTGTATTGATAATTATCTAGTATTGTGCCACAAACTTATTACAAATAAACAAAATACAATGAGTAATAAAAAATTGATTGATGTACCAGACAAGTTAGTGGCCTATGCTACAAACAGTAGTATAAGCCTTGTTCGAAGTGTAAATAAGGGTAGGAGAAACGATAGAAGAGGTATTACTAGCACTAGGCAAAAGGTGCAGCACTACCTACACACTTTGCGTGAACAAACTACTAAATAAGGTTATGCGCAGATTAATTAAATGGTTTAGAAGGATGCATTACCAATCGTATTTTTTGCCAAAAGAGAAAAAAAAATACTTTAAAGATTTTAAAAAAGAGTGCTTACGAATAAAGAATTTGCCTATGAAAGACTCTCAAATATAACTAAAAAGCCCATTGCCAAAAAGTGATACTATATTGCAAATAACCGTTACTGAGCTTGAGAGTTATGGTGTAAGTAATTCCTATGTAAGGAAGAGTTTATCACTTAATAAATCAAAAAAAGGCCTAGGTTCTTGGCAACACACCTCAGCCCCGTGGGATGCACGAGTAAAACTCATTAACTACGATACTATACCTGCTGCCACACGCAGCAAATTGCCCACTAAACAAAAGCTATTAGAATTAAAACAAGCAGAGGAATCTCAATTTATTTATAACGAAAACATTGAATGCAGAATAATCATTGAGGAACTACATAAAGAATGCACAAATACGGATGATACTCATTTTTTTGCCACCACACTTAATGATAGCGATAAGGCGCAAGAACTTGCCGAAGCTGCTGGGTGGTTACGTTTATTAAACCAATACAAAAGCAAAAAAGATACTCGCTCTATTAATATAGATAGCAAAGATAAATTCAGAAAAATAGCACACGAAATTATTGGTGACCGTGACGATAAAAGAGGCGCACACCTTTACGGGTTTAAAGTTGCCAACCTACGCACCTTGCAAAACAAAGAATTAACGTGGGGCAAAGCTTTTAAAGCAGTAATCGAAAGCGATTCTAAGTCCAATAGAACACTGTTAAAACAAGCCAATAAAAAAGCCCTTGAAACACTACTGCCAAAGTATAGCGCAACCAGTAACCGACAAATAATAGGTAAACCAACAGGTACTGATAACGACATACTTATTAATGGAGGCATTAACGTAGCCGAGTGGCATGCAAAGATTATTACCACTTTATACAAGGCTCCTGGTATGGCCAATAAGTTTGATTACGAGGAGGTTTTTCGCAGATATGAGAAACTAGCCAAAAAGGAAAACGTAACTACCGTAGGACTACGCTCGGTAAAGAGATTTTTAGCATTATCAGCTGTGCAATTGTATTGTACGCACGAGCGCAACGGATTTGCAAGTTTAGATAAACTACTACCTCATGTTAAAGGTAAAAAACCACAATACGCATTAAGCAAAGGTGGTTACGATGGTTTCCAAGTAGATTTTTATACAAAAGATAGTGGTAAGCGATTTATGCTAACCGTAGTGGCTGTGTTCGATTATATGAGCGAAGCCATAACAGGTTACGATATTGGCTTGGTTGAAAATGGATTAATGGTGCGTAATATGTACCGAAATCATTTAAAGCAAATGAATGGTATCAGTTATATCGAGCTTGAGAGCGATAGGTTTAGCGGAAACTTAGCTAAAGATACCGTTACAATGTTTGAGCAAACTTGCCGAAAGTTAACGCAGCCAACTCCGAATGATCCACATGGTAAAGCTCCTAATCCTAAAGCCAGATATGTAGAAAGGATCCTGCAAGAAGTTAACCGAATGGCGCAAAGCTTAAAAGGTTGGAAAGGAACAAATATTACCAGTATTGATAGCCAGCGTAAACCAAACCCTGACTATGCAGCAAAAAATTACATCGAAGATTACAATAACGGTGTAAATCAAATCATACAGCTGATAAGTGCCTATAATAATGTAGCTCTAAAAAAGTTTGCCAATAAAAGCAGAATGGCAATGTGTTTAGAAAATCTACACCCTAATGCGCCCGAAATTGAAGTATGGACTCAGGCAATGTTGTTAAATCAAAAAACCATAAGCACCGTACGAAACGGTGTTGTGGTAATTGAAGTAGCCAAACGAAAATATGAGTATGTATATCCTGATTTTGACCTAGATATACACCTCTTTAATAAGCGCAATAAGGTTACCGTTTATTACGATGAAACCAATATGGATACAGTTGATGTATTTGGTGTAAATGATAAACATTTAGGTACTCTTAGGCCACTAGTTAGAGTAAACAAAGCCTTTGCGGAGCAAACTGATGAAGATAAAGGCCGAGCCGCTGCTATGCGTGCCAATAGGCAAAAATCACAAGATAGAATTACTCGTAAGAGCCTCGAAATGGAGGCAAGCCTTTACGACTTAGATATTAGCAATCTTCCTCCTGAAGAGGCCAAGGCAATGGTGCTAGGTGCTAGGTCAACCCAAATGGCTGATTTTATTGAGCCATTTCAAGAACGATTTAAAGAAGAGTTGGAAGTTGCTGAATCTAGTGGGTCCACCGCTTATTACCAAGATAGATTATTGTTAGATAGAGGACTGGAAGTACCCGTGCAAGTATCTAATTCAGACGATAGACGAGCATATATAAGAAACAAAAATAAGAAAAACCCCGATGCGACAACATCGGGGCTGCTACCAAAAGGCGATTAGCCTTACGATAACAAAAGCAAAACAAAAATAGTAACTAAATAATAATTTTATGATAACAAAAGCGCAAAAACAAACCATCGTGTCAAAGGCAATCCATTACATGGATACCAAGAAGTTAAGCCAAAACGAGTTCTCTCGAATTGCAGGCATATCAAGTGCCTATATGAGCGATATTATAAACGGCAAGCTTACTACAGGAGCTAAAAACACCGAGATTAAAGAGGGTTATTTTATTAAAATAGCCCAAGCAATTGGTATTAATATGGAAAAACCGTTATGGTGGCACCTCGATACCGATAATTTTCTTGCTATGGTAGATAGTTTTAACCAAGCACGAGAGCAAAAAGTGCCATTTGCTATTGATGGAGAAACAGGAATGGGTAAAAGCTACACGGCTGATTTGTACCTTAAAATGTACCCAACCAACACCTATAAAGTTATATGCGATAACGATTTAACAGCTAAAAGCTTTATGAACGAGCTCGCTTATAGCATAGGAGTTAAGCCAATTGGAGCAACTTACAATATACGTAAATCGGTAATTCAGCACTTAAAAGGCAAAAGAGATGCCTTGTTAATTATAGATGAAGCCGAAAATCTAAAGGATAGAGCTTGGGGTAGCATTAAGCGAATAATGGACGACTTAAAAGGCATTAGTGGCATTGTTTTTATAGGCGCAAATGGCTTTGAAGCTATGCTTCAGAAAAAAGCAAACAAGCTTATTAACCCTTTCCCTCAAGTAAACTCACGCATACGTGAAGGAGGCTTTAAGCAGCTATTCGATTTTGAAGAAAGCGACATTTTAGGCGTATGCCAGCAGCATGGCATTACAGAGAAGGAAGTAATAACCATAATTAGAAATAGATGCCGAAATATGCGAGAGTTGGCTGGTGCCATTATAAAGCTAAAGAGAGCGCAAAAATCAACTCCCGAGTACTCAATAATTGAATTAGCAAAACACGAACTAGCAGCATAATGGACTACATCGAACTAAAGAAAATCGAGAATAATATAAACGTACTCCAAGCCAAACTGGGCTTACTACGTGCCGAGCTTAAAAAGCGACAAAACAAGCTTAATTACAACGAGGTAAACGAAGATATTTTATCCATCACCGCAGAGCTTGATCTGATGCAAAATAAGTATATAAACGGAAAGGAGGCTATTAATGGGTGATTTTAAAAAATGCCCTGGTAAAGATGGTGGTAGCTTATGCAGTATTAGAGATAACTGTAAAAGGTTTACTGCCGAGAGTGAGGGTATTCAACAATTTTGGACACGCATGGAGTCGGGCGCAATCAATGGAAGGTGCTCTATTTATGTGTACAATGGCCATTTAGGCAAGGCGCAACTAAATAATATTATAATAGAATTTGAAGATCACGGACAGCCATTTACCCAATGGACGGTAAATCGTAAAACGGGAGAAATACTATCTTCTAATCCTAATGGTGGCGAAATATGGACTAACTACTTTGTGTCGGAACCTGAAGACCTAAGGAAAGGTAGCCGAGTGCTCGTGTACCATGCACAAGATAGAATCAAATACTGGGACAACGTAGATGCTGTAAAATTACAAGATGTTTGCCACAAAGTTAAATCTATTGGAAGGGAGGCTACTCATGTCTCGTAATTATGGAATTAAAGACATCGAAAAGTGGAAGTTCACAAAGATTGATATGCCCAAAGAGTGGAGTAGCCATTTAGGTAGCTTATCCGAAAACTTTAGAATGATTGTAGAAGGCAAAAGTGGACACGGTAAAACCGAGTATGTGCTAAAGCTTAGTAAAATGCTAGCCATACACTACGGCAAGGTACACCTTAATAGTGTAGAGCAAGGTAAGTCCGATAGCTTTAAAGAAGCCTTTATGCGCTGTAATATGAGCGAAATAGAGGCTGGCAAATGGATGCTTGGCAGCAAGCAGATGCGAGATTTCGAATACTACTTTGAGCGGATGAAACGCCCAAACTCTGGGCGTGTGCTTATTATCGATAGCCTTGATTATTTCGGCCTTACACTTAACCAGTATAAGCGATTACACGAACGCTTTCCACGTAAAAGCATCATTATAATTGCTTGGAACGACCCAATGGATGCGCACGCTAAAAAGATTAAATATATGTGCGATATAAAAGTAGAGATCAATGATTTTGAAGCCAAAATAAGGAGCCGATTTGGAGGCAATAAACCCTTAGTTGTTTGGAAAGAAGGATATGAGAGCCTTACACGAAAGTTTAAGAACACCAGTCAAACACACTTATTTGTATAGTTATGATTAAAAACACAAAAGTAATCGAAATTATAGAGCAGGAAATGTGCGATTTATTTCGCATTTCTGCCGATGATATGTTTGAGTTTAAAATTGATTGTGGGTATGCGTATTTAAAAAAACGATTTACAAAGTACCCAGAGTTGCAACAAACGCTAGCCTATAGTCCTGTTTTTTGGAAATGGTTTATAATGATTTGGACAAACAGAGACAGGTCTTTGCTTTATAAATGCCAAGTAAAAAAGTGGGGTGTAAAGTATTCTGCCCCCATTAAAATAAAAAAGGAAGTGTGGCATATTTCTAATTCATATACGTGGGATAAAACGGAAGAGCTTTATAAGCAATTTCACAAAATCAACTCAATAAACATGAAATTAACCCCCAATAGCATAGTAATTAACCGTGCATTGGTAGAACTAGAATTATCAATTAATTAAAAACAAAATGAAAAGTAATCATACAAAAGGAAACTGGGAGGTTTCTAAAAGCATAAAAGGCGAAACACTTATAGTAGCTGTAAATGGGACGGTTAGAACTCCTGTAGCCTTAGTATTTGATGATAATGACACTAATCTATTGGTATCAGCCCCTGATCTACTAAAGGCATTAGATAGCCTTTCAGCCTCTGTTTATATGCACCCCGATTGTGAAGAAAATTCAGAGTTCGGAGATTTTAATAGCGAAGCTGTAAAAGCAATTAATAAAGCAACAAAACAATAATAATATGGCACGACAAAAGAAAAATGTAATAGTAAGCCCCGATGAAGCTGGGGCACAAGTAGCCCTTAAAGATTTTGCACTGGCAAGTAGCCAGTTAAAAGAAACAGAGGCTAAAATTGAACAGGAAGTTCAGAAAATTAGAAAAAAGTATGCGAGCAGAGTTAACGGCATGCAGCAATTGCGAGACGATAGCTACGGGCTTGTACACGCTTATGCCAGCGAAAACAAAGACAAGCTATTTGATAAAAAGCGTAGTGTGGATTGGAGCTTTGGCACCTTTGGTTTTAGGCTTGGCACTCCTAAAGTAGATAAAAAAAGAGGCATTACTTGGGGTGCAGCTCTGCAATTAATTAAAGGGCAAGATCTTGAATTTGTACGCACCAAAGAAGAGGTGGATAGAGATAAAATTATAGCCTCCAGAGAAGATCCTGCCATTATGGGGCAGTTGGCAAAATTGGGCATATCGGTAATACAAACCGAAACCTTCTTTGTAGAGCCTAAAGAGGAGGATTTAATTAATGCATAGCCCAGCTTGGAGCATGCAGGGGGTCGTTTCCCCTGCTGGGTTCAAAATTTACATTATGGAAACACTATTAATTACACTACTCATATTTGTAATGCCATTTGCCCTTTTAGGGGCAAGCTGGGCAATAGCACATGTTTTAATGAAACGTTTACCAAACAAAAAATGCAATGGGCGTAAGAATTAATAATGGGCAAATAAGGCGTACGTATCAATTGTTCGATGCGCACGGTTTTACAAAGCAACAGCAGCTAGAAGCCATTCATAAAAAGTATGCTAAAACCCGAGTTAAAGACCTTGGGTTTGATGAAGCTCGTGAGTTTATTACGCACCTAGATTTAGAGCTGCAAAAGAGCTTACGCAAAAGCCGTGGCACGGTAATTCATTACTTATGCCTACTTGGTTTTACAACCACACAGGATACCCCAGACTACGACCGTATTAATGCATTTGTGGTAAATATTGGCTCGAACAACCCACGCAAAAAGATACTTAATTTTCTTTATGCAAACGAGCTTAACAAGGTCGTTACGCAGGTAAAAGCAATGTATAGTAAAGAAATGAAAAGATAAACTAG
This sequence comes from uncultured Roseivirgaceae bacterium, assembly GCA_964524405.1. Taxonomy (GTDB): domain Bacteria; phylum Bacteroidota; class Bacteroidia; order Cytophagales; family Cyclobacteriaceae; genus JAKISE01. Next base: position 24,880 of record CAZGDC010000009.1, on the reverse strand, counting down.
TCCATAGTCCACAGCTATCGACTACCTAACTATCAACTATCGACTAATATAATGAAAAAGGTGACCTACATCTCTAAGCTAGAAGTACTTGATTTTTACATCAAACACCCTGCTAATATTAACCACCCAACGGTGCTTAATGCCATTAAAGCCGATGTAGTTAAAGCCAATACCGTAGGCACTAAAAAAGGGTCAGAAATTGACAATGCACTGTATAATACTTGTATGGGCTTGTACCGATCTTTTTTAAAAAGCAAAGATTCGCACCTGCGCCTAGAGGGGCGTAAAGCACGGCAATATAAAGAGGCATTAGTTGGCATAATTAACTACTTGCGAAGTTTTCAAAAAGAGGCAGGTATGCCGCACCAAGATGCAGATGTAGAGAGAGGCCTATCCTTTATTTTTAAACACTGGAGTAGGCTCAATCAGTTTAATCAAAACAGATTGGGGTTGCCCGAAATATATAATGCCATACACGAAATTATACCCATGATAAAAAACGGACATGACAGAAAAACCAGTAATACAAGCCAACTCGAGCAGTTTGAGCAAAGCCTTAAAAACTAATGCCGATAGCGCAGTTATATTGCGATATGCCATGCGGCTTTCAATCTCCAATTTATTAAAGAAAAAAGAGGATTATAACGACCTTTTATTTGAGATAAAAAGCACCCAAAAAAGTATTAAATTTTGGGAGCAGGCGGTAAATTTTAAAAATAAAGAATCGCATATAAAGTCGATTAAAACAAGGTTAGAACAGCAGTTTAACCAATTAAAACAGTTGGATCACTTGCCTCTTATGCTAGAGCTGCGCCAGCAGGATGAACAGGGGTTAAAGAAGAGCCTTCAGCTCTTAATTATATCGCTATTAAAATACTATCAAACCTCCGAGCAAATACCAGTAGAAATGATTGGCCTTATTGCCGATCGTATTATATGGAAGTTCGGAGGCCTAAGCCTCGAAGACATTGCCGTATGTTTTAACATGGCAATGAATGGCGACCTTGGCAAGGTGTATAACCGCATAGATGGCGGTGTAATTATGAGTTGGCTACAATCTTATTCCCAACGTCAGGAAGAAGTTATTTATGCCAAAAATGTGGGGCAGCACGCCAATAGTAAAGGCAGTACCTACAAAGATTATAACGAGCACCGAAAGTTAGTGCCCGAGCGATTGCAGATACCTACCGAATTAAGAGAAAAAAGAGCACGAGCCAAAAATTTTAATAAACGAAATGGATAAGCTAGAAATTTGGGAAGCCATACGCAAACCATACATAGATGAGCTATACGATAGCCCTCATTTCGACCACCCAGTAAACATTTTTTTGGATTTTTTGGATACCGTAAAACCTATGAAGAAAAAAAAGACAAAAGGATGGTTTAAGCTAGTAGAAGCTGCCATAAAAGATATGGCAGAAATACAGGAGCTGCTCGAAAACACAAAAGCACCCTATATGGATGCGTACGATTTAAGTTTTGCAGCAAAAAGTGTAGCCGAAATAAAAAGCTTACTAATAACCTCACAAAATAAATTAGAATGAAATTAAAACATAGAATTGGATTTAAGCTTTTTGCCATAGTAGATATACTGTGTGCTGAACGTTTTGAACTAAAAACATTTGAAGGAGGAACAATAAAAGCTTCTACAAAATACTGTAACAAGCCTTGCTCTCCTTCTGATTGGCACAAAGGCGGTAAATGTGATAAGAATGGATGCTATAAAGGCTAACGTTGAGTATAGGGTGCGTGGCGACCTAAACAGCACAAAACATTGATTAATTAATAAACTTTAAAAATAAAACAGATGAAAAATTTAAGAACAAAATTAAGCTATGCACTTTATACATTGTTAGTTGCTTTTGCGGTTAGTAGTTGTGAAAAATTTGATAATAGCAACTGTATGAGTACGGTACAAAACGAATACCCAACAGCAAAAGTATTTCCATTACCAGACCAAGATTATAGATACATTGTAGTTGATACTTGTGGCAAAGTTTTGTATGTGCGAGTGATGGGTAAATGGGATGAAATTACTACAACGAACTTAGTTAGCAATTGCAACTAACGACTAGTATAAAATAAGTACGGATTTAAACCACAAAATCATGAATTGGATAAAACAACTTTTTTGCATACACAAATATATTATAATGCCAGAGTATGATGATGAAGAAGAACGAAACAAATTAATTAGTGAACTACGAGAAGGCGAAAGTATAGCCTTTAGTAGGAGGCATAAATGCAAAAAATGCAACAAAGAACGAATGATTGGTAGTGGATTATATTGCTAGTATTTGTTTTATACTTTGTTATGTGTATAGTGATTGTGAGGCATAGCGTTTACTGTATCAGCCATATTCCCGACATCTGGAATATGGCATAATCTTTAAGCAGAAACCACTTACATATAACACCAAGCTAAATGCCGTTGTTTTTATGGCATTTTAGCGGCTGTTGAAAAGCGTCACTCCCTTTTCGGGAGTTATGCGTGCAAATTTTAACTATATTGTAACAAAATTTTAAACTTAAATAATATAAAAATGGGATTCCTGAAAAACGCCTTCACTAATGTTGAAGAAAAAGCAAAAGAAGAATTACAAAAAATACTGCCCGAAGGAGAAAGTATTGAGAAAATCTACATTGTAAAAGAAGATTTTTGTGCACTAACATCTAAAAGAGTAGTACTTATTGACAAAAAACTACTTGGTTCAAAAAAAACACTAACATCTGTACCATATTCAAAAGTAAATTTTGTGGCTTTAAAAAGAGGTGGTACTTTCTCTATTTCTAAAGAGGTAATTATTGGCGTTAGCGGCATGACCCTTGAAGTGGATACTTGGGATGGAGCACAAGCCTACGAAATTGTAAGAAAACTATCTGAAAAAATTTAATATGGAAAACCAAGAACAAACACACCCACTAAAAGGCATATTAAATATGATATTTATTGCCTTGGTTGCTATTGCACTAATGACGTGGATAGAATATTATAATATGTTTAACAGCAGCCTAAACTCTAAGCAATTTGAGTATAAGGTAGAATACCTGCAAGATGAAGCCATTAAAAAAGGCTTAACTAAAGCAGGTTGGGATGGCTGGCAAATTGTAAGCTCTAGGAGAGCCTCTAGTTACGAGCAGTTTGGCTACGAGGTTATTTATATGCGTGAAAAATAGCCTTTAAAAATAATTTGCTATATTTGCTATTGTCAAAACAAATCAAGGGATAACCTTAGATTTTATTTTATTAAAGATAGCGAAGCCCTCGCAATGGTGATGGAGTAGGAAACTGCCCTAAACTCAATCCTTTGATTGTTTTGACACACCTAAAGTGAGGGTTTCGTGCGTTTAAATACTTTTCAGTATGTCAAAAGAAAAGAAACAACGTGCCACCCATGCGAATAATAGTAGCATTGGTAGCAGCAGTAGCTCAGCTCACGAGCTAATGGTATTTAATTTTACCAACACTCCAGTACGTATGCTTAATATTGATAATGCCCCTTGGGTGGTAGCTAAAGATGTATGCGATGTTTTAGAAATTAAAAATGTAAGTGTTGCAATTAAATCCCTAGACGATGACGAACGGTCTAAGTATAACATAGGTCGTCAAGGAAAAACTTGGATTGTAAACGAAAGCGGATTGTTTGCGCTAGTTTTTAGAAGCAATAAGCCACAGGCTAAGGCTTTTCGTAAATGGGTAACCTCTGTAGTGCTGCCCAGTATTAGAAAACAAGGGAGCTATAATAGTGTAGAGCATCTTTTGCAAAAGCGTAAAATAGAGCTACAAAGGCAAAAAAAGGCATTGCGTGCTAAAACTTTAGTTATAAATAAGGAGCTTAAGGCTATTTATAACCAACCTGCGGTATGCTCTGTTTGTGGTAAATTGTGTAATGGTAAAAATGCACTTAGTATGCACAACTACCAAGTGCATGGTAAAGGTGCAGGTAGGCAGGCACTTATAAGATTACATGCCAACAAAAATCAAACAGCCTTATGAGCCATGCCGATAAACTAGATTGGTTAGGTGCCCAGGGCACTGCCACCATCACAGCTTATGGTTATGGTATTGCCACAGGCAATATGGCTAAAATAGCCACCGAAAAGCGTAATTATAAAGCAATAATTAGCCTTATGGCCGATTATGGCCTAGTGGTAGATAATACCATAGAGCAGGCCCATAATAAATTGTACGAAAAGGCTGCAAATAAAGGGAGGTTGGCATGGTTAAATTAGAAAACAACCACCTTACTGTAATTAGCGAAGATGTTTGCACACCCGAAGACATTCGGTTGCGCATAAAAGCTCTAATTACCGCCCTCCAAGCCAGTGATAATGATTTGATGGATGCCGAAAACCGCTACTTTCTGCTCGAAATATTGGCAGATTACCAAGCCACCGAAAGCCAGTGGAAGATAGTGGTGAGTAAATAGTGAATTAGTCTATAGTTGTCAGTCCACAGATAAACTATGGACTGATAACTATAGACTATCTTAAAGCCGCTTGCTTAATATTTTTCGTAGCGTAATAACGCTTATCTCCCAATAGTCGGCCACCTCTTTTTCCACATCATCAATTCGCTTTCGTTCCACGTGGTACATGTCATTATACATCTGTATAATCTTAGCGTGCAGCCGTAAGGTTCTTTTTTTTCTAATTGCGTATTGCGTAAGAGGAGGTGCAGCGACATTAACCATGCCTTAAAATTAGCACTAAAACTAAGTTATCTCCAAATTAGCAGCAATGTTTTGAAATGATTTAATTTTAGAATGGTCGTAAAACAAGCCTTTAAATGTATGTGTGCTTATTATTTTATTTTGCAAATCGTGTGGCGAAGTAATTTTTTCTCGGGTTAATGAGTTAAATATACGTACATCGTTTTCCGTCCCTTTTAAAGCTTCATTTCCCGTAATATCAGAGAGTAATCCACCCTTGCCGTCTAGTGATTTATACACGGCATCCATTAGCATGGCGTGGTCTGTTGGGTTGCTTTTCTCCATGCGCTTGCCTGTGCTAATCATGTTATCGGTTACTAGGTGTATGGTTACCGTGGTGGTGGCGGTTTGTATTTTGCCACCAATGGGTTCGGTTTGCATATCTGCAAATTGGATATAAGCCGCTGGGGTGGTAAACAGCATGGCACTTTTATCCGTTCTATTATACTGGTTTAAGTACCAGTCCACTTCTTTAAGCTCGGCAATGCTGCCAAGTAGTGCTTTAATTATAAGGTATGGGTATGTAAACATAATTTCAAATTTATACGTCATTCCTGCGCAGGCAGGAATCTGTTATTGGTTTATTATTTATCTTGTGTCTTACATCTAACAGTCTTTAATCTCTATTTTATCCAAAAAGTTTATCCATTTCTTTGTCCAAGTATTTTTCAATTTCAGCATCTATCTCAGGGCTATTGCCCATAAACTTACGTTTAGGCATTATAAAACCTGCCCCTCGGCCAGCCCTGCCACCTTCGTTATGCACTTGGGCGTACGGCTTATCTGTTCCTATAGCTACCTGTCCATCCCCAGCTTGGTAATCAATACTTTTTTGCAAATCATTTGTTTTTATTAAAAGTCCTCTACGGTCGCTTCTATTGCCACTACCCCCTTTTTTACGAGGGGCCCACTTGCTGCTTTTGCCTTTATCGGCAAATTGTTCTTGGGCAAAACTCTTTTGGCTAACCTCTACTGCTGCATTACCTGCAATATGAGGCAGTTGCTTAAATACTTTTTTAAGCCCGTTAAGCTCGGTGCGCATGGTGGGTAATCCTTTGAATTTTGCCATTATATGTTAGATTATTAGACGTTAGATATAAGATTTAAGACACAAGACATTAGATATTAGATTTCATTGGTTATATTTGTTGTGATTAAGGTTCTTTTTTGAGCCAAGATCACCCCCCACTCGCTCTGCTAGTGGGTTTTTTTATGGCCATATTTTTCTTAATTCTTTCAATATTGCTCTATTGCTGTACATCTCTCTGGTAATTCTTAATGTTTTTGATTTATTGACGATGTCAATCCATTCAATTTTTTTTCTATTAGTAAATCCTCGTTTTAAACCATTGTTAATTTCTTCTATAGTAGGCGAGCCTTTAATTTTATAAACCACATTATTTAGGCCTTGTTTTTTTACAGCTTTCTGAAGTCTTGAATCGAGAGAGTACGGTTTTTTAGGCGTTTTTAAATCACTCAACACTCCATTAATTAAAAACTCAGGGTTAGGGGTTCCGTCTTCAATGTGCTTTCTAATTTCTACGGCATAGCCATTCTTGGCCATAATTTTTGCAGTGGCTAAGTTATCTTTTAAATCCGATTTATCTGCCAATTTATGCACCGCTGTAAACCCTCCACTTTCAGGATAAGACGTTTTTTTATAATCTTTAGGGTCCAGCGATTCCCATAGTTTTAAATTGCGTGCTAAATCGGTGGGGCTAATACTAAGTATTCTATCTAAACCAAATACTCGATCCCCTTCTTTTTTAAAAGCTTCCTGCAACTTATAGTAAGGGTGTTTGTCGCTAAAAGGGTTGCCCGATTTGCCCACATTGGTTTTAAACTCCTTTCTAATGTCTTCGCCTGTTTCTTTTTCGCTAACAGATTGCCTTGTTTTTTGCAAAAAGCTTCGGCAACCCCAGTGGTTGCTTGGGGCAATGGTATCTAGTACAGGGTCGTCAATTGCCCATATACCACCGTTTAAATCTTGGCATATCTGCGAAGTATTACCATCGTTAACGGCCTTATATATTGCATTAGGAAAAATATCTTTAGTGGCCTCCAATTTTTGCCAACGTTCGGCATTTCTACCACTTTGTATGGCTTGGTTATGCTCGGTGCGTATCCAATTCTTATTGTATTTTTTATTAATTAAGCCTGCTTGATTTTTAAATTGAGAAAAAGAGCGCACATTTCCTTTGTCGTCTAAAAGTGCCTTGGCAAGCTCGTTTACATTATGATGATTTTTAAAGGCGGCAAATACCTGTGTGTTATATCGCAGCTGTGTTAGCATAATATGATCGGGGCTACCGTATTTTACAGCAGGCAAATTTTTGCCATAGCCCTTGGTTACGCCTTGCCAAAGCTCGTTAACGGTTGCTAGCCATAGTTTTTTATCAATGCCACCAGCTTTTAACTTTTTATTATAAATACGTAGAGCTGCTTCGTTTGCAAGTTTTTCTAGGTCGGCAATGCCGCCCGATGCTTCGGGTGTTTGATGAGTACAGCAATTGCCGCTATACAAGGCATCTACTTTAAAAGAGAATGTTCCCTCCTTAGCGGTGGACAGGCCAGTTAAGCCCTCCCCGAAGAATTTCGGGGAGGGCTTAGTAAAATTTGCCGTGGGCTTTTTGCCTCCATTACCAGGGGGTTGATTGCCATCGTCTTCCTCCTTATTAAATGCTAAATACCTAAACTCAAGCCCATCTAATGGGTAGCCATGTTTGATTAGGAAATCTTTGAGGTCATCGTTATTATGAAAGGTTTCATTTCGCATAGCCTCTTCCATATATTCATTTAGAATATTTTCCTGTACCTGTGCTGCACCTACATACGCTTTTTGGTCGCTCGTGCCTGTTTGGCCACTAATAAGTTTCGAGTTTTGCTCATCGCAAAATCGCACTTTGTCTTCAAAAATCTTATGCCCATCAGATCCTTTGCGTTCTTTAATTTCTACTTCGTCCTCATCGTCCAAGATAACCCATAGGTTGCTGCCAAAATTTGCCGCCATTTCTTCCAATGCAGCTAACTCATCCTCATTACGGGTTGCTGCTTTTATGGCAAGTAGTGGCAAGCCGAACTTCTCGCACATTCGGCTCCAATCGGTGCGGCTGTAATTCTTCCATATAACCTCACGTGCAGCAATGTTTAGCAAACCTAAATCAAAAGGGTCTCCAATTTCTACAAGCCATGTATTCCAAGGGTCTTCTCTGTATGGTATGCCCCTTTCATTATTGGGGTCAATTAGTATCTCGCCTGTTTCGGGGCGTACATGTTCACGAGGAAAAACCTTGATGCTTTTAAATTCAAGCTCCATGCCCTTAACCTTGGAGGTTCGCATGTGTTGAAATTCAATAAGCGAGTGGCCGTAATACTTGGCCAAATGAAACTCGTATCGGTATCGTTGAAACCATTCTTTTTGCAATAAGCGAGTGGCTTCCTCGTCTATGGTATCAGTACCTTCTTTAAATAATGCCCAGGGGCTACCAATTACTTTTAAAATATTGGTACGTATTTGGCTAAGTAGATGAGGGTCTCTCATTACTTCTTTATAGATGGCCAATAAAATAGTGCGGTCGGGTCGCATGGGGTCTTCGGCATGTTCAATGGCAAGGCGAAGCTCGTCCTGCTGCATTTCAGCTTTATAGGTTCTATTCTTCGTAAGCTCAAGGGAGATTCGCCTTTTGTTATCGTTTTTTATAAGTTCTGCAACCTTATCATATAAGGCGTTTTGTGGGCTTATAATATTTCGTAGGCTTCTGATACCAGACTGTAGTGTATATTTCATTTCGAACAGCGTTAAAACGTTTTTAAGGGTAAAAATTAACTAGTGCGACCTTGCAGGTTGGCTGCCATATCTAAACTTGGTGGATTTGTTGCCATCGGCATCTATTAGTATGGGTAAGTCAACAGATCGTTTGCCATCGCTAATGGCTTCTAAATGATCCATTACTTCGTTATAATTTTTAACAACACGCTCAGGCACTAAATCATCGGGTATGCGGTCGTATATATAATAGATGGCAAGTCGCTTAACCCATAGCATTACATTCTTAGGCCGAGCTGCGCCTACCGTTGCAAAAATGGAATCAACATCATAGCGTGCTTTTAGTGCATCTTTAACTACTGCAATAGCGGTATCTTCGGCATCGTCTAAAATGGCATCGGTATCTTCAATAATTTGATTGATCCTGTGGTCGGTAATATTTAGCAGGTAATCTGCTTTTTCTATGAATGCGCTCATTATTTTAATCTAAAGTATTTTGTCTAATAATCTTATATCTAACGTCTAGCAGTCTAATGTCTTTTTTTACGCTGCTCGTTTGTTATTTTTTTTATAAGTTCCTGATCTTCCTGTTTTTCTACGGCCAGTGGTGTGTTGCTTATTTAGCAACCAAATCCCCCCTTCTACCGCATCGGGTCCATCGTCTTTCCCGTTAGGAAATGTGAGGAACTGATCACGTAAAGTATTCATATCAGGATTTTTGCGGAGTTTCTCATTAAATATTAAGTAGCCTCTCTCTGCCACTGGGCTTAAATCTTCAATTCTGCCCACTTTATCAGGCTTTTTTCGCTTATCTGCTCTAATTCTTAGTTGGTAATTCCTTGAATCTCCTTCTAGTACGTACTCCTCCAGTAGCATATCCTGCATAAAATTGGCTTCCATATAATGGCGGCATAGTACTTCACGTAGCGTTCCGCCTTCAATTTCTATTACTTTGGCTTTACTGGCAACGATTTCGGCAATGTCATAATGGGCACCAACCATTGCTCCACGGCTAGCTTGGCGCACCCATGCCCATAGTAAGTGGTATCGATAGCCAACTTTGCCTATAAGCACAATTGCTTTAAAATCATTTGTTTTTGCTCCTTTAAAAGAGGGATCGTTATAAACAATGAGCGCATCGTATTTGTCGAGTGGCAGCATTTTACCCCAGGGTAAGTGCTCGGGTAGAAACACGTTGCCGTCCTCTATGTGAAGGTGGTAGAACTGGCGCATTGAGTTTCGATACCCCATTTCGCCAATTCTAATACTTAAATGATCTATCGTATATCTTGGCCATGCAGGAACTCCACCATTTTCTATTAAAAGTAATTTGTGCGTTTTCGGATCTTCGGTTGCAAACACTTTAATATGTATGATTCCTTTACGTTTTGGGTCGTTTTCTTCAATATCGCCCACAATATGAGCCGTAAGGTCATTCTTTGCCGTTCGGTTATTGGCAAACACAAATCGTTTGCCTTTAATTGATAGCGTACCCATAAACTCACCAAGAATCCAATCCAAATCTTCTTTAATAATGGTTTGGTTTTTGGCTTTCTTTTTACTGGAGGCATCATCTATAACTCCATAATTAGGCCTATTCGCTCCTTCACGCACCCCTGCTGGGTTTTGGCCTATTCCAAATGCCCAGCAGCCTATACCGTTGCTGGTTTGAAAATGTCCGTTTCGCCAAGTGCCAATTATATTTTGATTTCCAAAATCGGAGATAAAGCGTTTGTTGTTTCTTAGCTCGGCCTCAAAGTCGCCAATTAGCTTTTTTGCTTTAGGTTCGGTGTCGGAACCAAGTATCATGCCTGTAAGCTGCCCTGTTGCTATTAGCCATGTGGGCATAAATATATCTGCAAATACAGATTTAGCATGTTCCCTTGCCCATTCTAACACCGCAAAAACATTATTAGAACCTAGTATTTTTCTGGCCGCTCTTTTATGAAACCAACCAAAATCACTATCTATATAGTGTGGAAAATAGAATTTGCAGAACGCTTCGAAATTACTAACCTTAAGTAATCGGTTAATTCGTGCACGTTTATCTTTCTCAGATTCATCCTTAATAGGCTCAGTTTGTTCGCCAATCCTTTTGCTTAATTCAAGCCAAGCCAACCATTCTTTATCCTCCTTGGCCATAATTACAACTCTTTACGCTTGTTGTTCAGAAAAATTTCTACATATTCTAAAATCTGCTTGGCTAGGTCTAGGTCTTCTTGTTGGATATAATCAACGAGTTCTCGGCATATTTTTACATAATTACTCCACTCCAGCTGCTTGCCTTTAACGGCACTAAACATTTTTGTAAGCGCATCTATGTCGCCTTTGTCAATTAATCTTTTTTCTTTGTTTCGCTGCCACTCTTCCTTTTTGGCTTTAATAGTGGCTAGTTGGTAATTGATGAGTTCCCATAATGTTTCTTCAGCGGTTTCTCTTGCTAATGATTTTAGAGTCTTTTTGTTTTCCCAACCATATTTTTTCTTCCAGCTTGTAATGGTTTGTTCCGAAACCTTAATGGTTCGGGCTATTTCTTTTCCAGATACATCGCTGTTATAAAGTATTTGTGCCGCCTGGTGGTCTTTCATGTAGTTGTAATTGGTTTACAACTGTAAAAGTGAAAGATTGAAGGGTGCTTTTAAAGTAAACAGGGGTTGGTTTAACCAACTTGGTCGATATTTCATACCAACTTGGTGCTAATAACGCCCAAGTTGGTAACAACATCTTTGTTTCTGTTGTAATCTTTTGCATTAGCTTACAATTTTGGTACTTCAATGTTTAAATAAACACCATTTAACAGATGATCGTAGCCAATGTTTAATCTTGCCGCAGAATCGAAAACCGTAGTCGATATTATGATGTACGGTTCTATGAGTGAATGGAGCCGTGTAAATTCGGTTGACTTTGCAAAAGCATTAAAACAAGCGGAAGAGGATGGTTTTACACAAGCCAACCTTCGTATCAACTCCCCTGGTGGAAGCATCTTTGAAGGACTAGCAATGATTTCCGCAATGAAATCATCCAACCTTATTATTCACGCATACATTGATGGAATGGCAGCAAGCATGATGAGTGCGGTAGCCATTAATGCCGATAAGGTGTTTATCGCCAAAGGAGGCAGAATGATGATCCATCAAGGATCAGGTGGCGTTTTTGGGTCTGCAAAAAAGATTAAGAATTATGCTGATCTATTACACTCCCTAAATACAACAATAGCAGAGCTTTATGCTGAAAAAACAGGAAAACTTGTAAAAGATATTGTTGATACGTGGATGGCCGAGAGTAACGATCAGTGGTTTACATCCAAGCAAGCATTGAAAGAAAAATTGGTGGATGAAGTTGTTTCATCACCTGTTAAGGCTCCTGAAAAGGCTGAGGCCACTTATTTAGATATGGTCGCTCATTACGAAACTCAAATTGAAAATGAAGATAAGATGGATAAATCGAAACTAATTAAACGCCTTGGGTTGGAGGCGAATGCTACTGAAGAGCAAATTGAAGCTGCTTTAACAGCTTTGGAAGCAAAGGCAAAAAAAAATGGAGCTGCGGCAACTCAAAAGCCCGAAGGTGGAGAGGGGAAAGCCAGCGAAAAAATGGTGGCTTCTTTTATTAAGCTTGGCAAAAAAGCTGGCGTAGTAACCGAAGCAAACGAATCAAGCATGAAAAAATTGGCAGAGGCTGATATTGATGCTTGCATGGATTTATTGCCAGACCCATCTGCGCAAGCAGGAACAGGTACTGGAGATAAAGATCTTCGAATTTCCGAATTGATTGCCGCTATTAAAGGCGAAAATTATGGCGGTGGCAAAAAAACTTGGAATGAGCTAACAGCGCAACAGAGAGAAGAGCTTGAGGATAAAGACCCAAAAGCCTTTGAAGCATTATTTAATGCGCAATACGGAAACGTAGAAAATAGGCGGTAATTCTGCTTAAAACGAAAATAAGACTTATAACGAATTAAATTAATACAATGGCTTATACTACTGGAGAATATATAGACAAGTTCATACTCCCACAATTGGTTAACGTGCTAAGAAATACGAAAATGGACTTTATGTCTGTTATTCCTTCGGCACCTAAGGCAGCAATCAGCAAGGCTGGTATTGTTGTGCACAAAATTGGTACCCCTATTACGGTTGACTGGAACAAAGTGGACGATTATGTGAACGGGGATGTGAAACAGTTTGATATTGAAAACAAGGTAATTCCTTGGGAAACCGTATCAACTTCGCCTTTTTCTACAGATAAAGAGGAGATTCGCACAAGTGCATTAGATCGTAAGGGTAGATTGTTTGTAGATAGCCAAGCGGCTATTAGCGAAAGCTGGACAGCAAGAACCTTGCACAATATTGCGCCTGAAGATGCAACTGTTGCACAAATGCCTGTACTTAGAACCACAGGAGCTAATAGAGGAGATGGCTCTAGGAGACTTTTGATTGCTGATTTAATTGCTTGGAAAGAAGCATTAAACAAGCTTAAAGTTACCAAGCAAAACAATTGGTATGTGGTTTTATGCCCTGAGCATTTAACAGATTTAGCCATTGATGCTTTGAATTATCAAAACTTTAAAGACATCTACGTTCGCACAATGAACGGTGAACCAATCGATCAGTATGGTTTTAAATTCTTTTGGAACCAAGAAACGGTTAGTTACTCAAATGTCGATGTAAAAAAAGTGCAAGGAGCTGCCTTAATTGCAACAGATAGGCCTTCGAGTATTGGGTTTTACGCACCACACGTAATTAAGGCACTGTATAACTTAACCTCGCATTACTCTCCTATGAGTCAAGATACGAGACAAAATCCTCCGAAAGATGAAGGTCGATTTACAGGCAATGCAGTAGGTACCAAGATATACAACTATGGCCATAGTGCTATGGTGTCTGGTATCGTATAAAAAATAGTGAATTAACAACTAACCCCGATGTTTAGGATCGGGGTTTCACTAACACAAGTATGAGCAAAGACGACCTTATAGATTTAACAAAGCTTAATCAAAGAGATTTGATTATTCGCCTTAACGACCGAATGCGAGAGCTGGCAAAGGATTTTGACGAGTTAAAAGGCGATTTAAAATCGAACGATGCTAAGTATGTTGAACTACTGGTTAAGGTGAGTGCTTTGGAAACAAAAGTGTTAATGTGGGGTGTTATTTCAGGAGGGATAGCCTCAGCGATTATTGCCATTTCTTTTGAATTTATTATCAAATAATGAGCAAGCAAGAATACCTTATAATCCATTGCACCGATACCCCTCAAGGGCGACCCGTATCCTCTAATGATATTGAGAAGTGGCACTTGCAAGGTAATGGGTGGAGTCGTGTCGGTTATGCCGACATGGTTCATATCGATGGTAGGCTTGAAAATTTAATCGATTGGAACCAAGACGCAATCATAGACCCCTGGGAAGTAAGCAACGGAGCTCGTGGTTATAATGGAAAAAGCAGACATATAGTATATGTGGGTGGTCGTGAAAAAGGAATGGGTAAGCCCAAAGATACTCGCACATGCGAGCAAAAAGAAACTTTGGCCACTTATATCAAATTCAATATTCTTAGAAACAAGAACTTAAAAGTGATTGGCCATTACCATGTAAGTGGTAAAGCTTGTCCCTCTTTTGACGTGGAAGCATTTTGCCGAGAGATTGGCGTTAACGAAAGCAATATTGGGTTATGAAGTTCTTGGGTAAAATAGCTGGCGATACCATTAAGTCCCTTTTAGGGGAGGTTGGCAAGTTTGTAACCACCAAAGAAGAAAAGGCGAAGCTTAATATAAAGTTTACAGAAATTGTAAACACTCACTTTAGCAAGGCGCAGGAGCAGCTAACTGAACGTCATAAAATTGATATGACCTCCGATAGTTGGCTCTCTAAAAATATTAGACCATTAACGTTGGTTTTTATTCTCCTGGTATATTCCCTATTCAGTATTGCAGACGGCAATCTGAGCTATGGCGACTTTCACTTTAAAGTAAATCCTAACTATGTGGAGCTGCTAGGCAACTGGGGAAAAACCATTATGTACTTCTATTTTGGTGGCCGTACAGTGGAGAAAGCAATATCGATGTTTAAGAAAAAAGAAAATTAACCATGCTTTTGTTATCGGTGGCCCCGACTATTCGGGGTTGCCGTAACAAGGCTAAAACAAAAGAAATTATGAGTAATGTAAAAAAATCAGCCCCTTACTTTAACGCCTATCCAAAGGTGGATGCATTTTATGTAACCAGTGATGGTTCGTTTTTTCCTGAAGAAAACAAAAGCATGGCCGAAAGTCATCAGAGGTTGTTAAAGAAAGGAAAAGTTGAGGTGATTACACGAAATGAAGCTGGCGTGTCGGATGATGAAACTACAACTCCTGAAGGAGAGCCTTCTAAAGATTGGAAAAATGATGACTTAAAAGCATATATGAGTAAAAACTCAATTGCGTTTGAAGACTCAGACAAAAAAGCTGACTTATTGGATAAGATTGAAGCTGTTAAAGAAACCGAATAAAACACCTTTAAAATAATAATAGAATGGGTTTACCAAGTGTAAATATTGAAATTCAAAACGGGGCATTAGGCTTAACGGCTGGCACTTCCGATGGCGTAGCTGCCCTGGTGTTATCGGGCGTGGCTGTACCTTCTAATATAGCCTTGCTAGAACCAAAGCAACTATTTAGCACCGATGAAGCGAAGGCTTTAGGGTTAGATGAGGCTTATGATACGGCCAACGGAACAGAGGTGTATAAAAATATAAAAGACTTTTATGCCCAAGCTGGCGAAGGTGCAGCACTATGGATAATGCTTTATGCAAACACTACTTTAATGGTTACGGTGGCTGACAAAGCCAATAATTTAGCCAAAAAAGTATTAGATGCGGCAGGTGGCAATATTAGGTTAATGGCAATAGGCCGTGTTCCTGATGGTGCTTATGTGCCAGCTTACACCAATGGGTTTGATGATGATGCCTATGATTCTATTGCCGTTGCTCATGCATTGGCAGAGGAATATGCAAGCCAGTTTAAGCCTCTTCGAGTGCTTATTGGAGCAAACGATTACCAAGGTACTGTTGCTGCATTAACCGATTTAAAAGGAAATACAAACAACCGTATAGGGGTGGTTGCTACCACTGATGTAGCAGGCAGCACAAATGCTAGTATCGGATTGGCTTTAGGCCGACTTGCTTCCATTCCTGTACAACGAAATATGGGCAGGGTTAAAGATGGCGACCTTGGAGTAGCAGATTCGTTTATGACCGATGGCGTAACCACTATCGAAGAAATGACGAGTGGCGAGCAGAATCAATTGCATAATAAAGGCTACCTGTTTATGCGTACATGGCAAGGCAAAAACGGGTACTTTTTTAATGATGACACCACCGCTACGGCTGCATCAGACGATTACGCTAGCATTGCCCGTGGCCGTGTTATTGATAAGGCGATGGTGATAGCCTACGCCACTTATTTAGAAGAAATATTAGACGACCTTGATGTAGATGAAGATGGATTTATGGATCCTGCGGTAGCAAAGAGCTACCAAGCAAAGATTCAGAATGCGCTTGATATTGGATTAGAGGGTGAAGTTAGTGGCATTACAGTAACGATTGATGCCAAACAAAATGTACTTAGTACCAATAAGGTGAGTGTTGCACTTGCCATACGGCCTAAGTTTTACAGCAAAATAATTGATGTTAAACTAGGGTTTTCAAACCCTGCAATTTAATAACTATGGCATTTAATAGCGAAGAATACGGATGGAATGACTTAAACGTGGTAATGGGCGGAAGGCCTATTATTGGAATATTGGGCATTAAGTATAAAGAAGCTCAAGAAAAGACAAACATCTATGCCAAAGGCAAAAAGGCTATTAAGCGAGGTAGAGGCAATGTAACTCACGAGGGGGAAGTAAAGGTGCTTCAAAGCGAGCTTCGTGCGCTAATGCTGAATACAGGATCGGGTAAATCTATTTTAAGCATTAAACCTTTTGATATTGTGGCGGCTTATGCGCCTGAAAATGGAGGTGTTATATCTACAGATATTTTAAAGTATGTGGAGTTTACCGAGGTTGAAATTGACATTAACCAGGGCGATGCCAATACAGAGCATACACTACCTATTATTATAGGTGATATTGAGTGGGGAGTGTAGGTAGAATTTGAAAAACGAAACAATAAAAACGAAACTAAATTAACTATAATATGAAACGATTAATTGCATTAAGTATGATTGCTTTTATGGTGTTACTTGTAATGCCAACAAGCGCAAAGGTAGTTCCTGCCTACACAGGAATAAATGAAACCGAGTATAATTTAACCCCATTAAAAATGGCAAAAGTAACAAAAGCTGAAATTCAGGCATGGAAAGAACAATATGCGCAGATTTATGAAATTGAATCAGAAGGCAAGGTAGGCTATTTATTTGATCCTACGTGCAAGCTAAGTGTTATGAAAATGATAGCTGCATCCGCACAATCGGGCGGTAGAGTTGTAATGGTAGAGGCTATTTTAAACAACTGTTGGCTTGGAGGAGATGAAGAACTTCGAAAAGAAGAAGCACATGTTTTAGGCTTAATGGATGATTTAGACGAGCTAATTGATATGCCTGAATACGACATTGATTTTAAGAAAGACCATGCCGTAGTAACCGTGCTCGGTAAGAGTTGTAGGCTAAGGCTAGCTACTCGTGCAGACATTAAATATGCTGAAAAGCGCAATAAGAAAAACCAACCATTTACCTCCGCAGAATACTTGGTAGAACGGCTGGCAATTGACGACATAAAATCCTTTAAACAAGATACTCGTGCTTTTATGGGGTTACTAATAGCGGTTGAAGAGGTAAAATCTGTTAAGAATAATACGCTAAAAAAGCTATAGCCCAAGCGGAGATAACCAACGAAACTTCGCTATTAATTAAAGCCGATGCGCTCATTAGATACCACACAGGGTTAGACCCTGATATGCTATCAGACCAAGATTGGGCAGAAGCTTTTAAAGGTGTAGAATGGGCTAGAAACGAAGAAAGAAAACATAACACTACCTAACTCTCCTTTGCCAAGGCTACGGAGAATAAATTAGAAGCCTGTTCTATCATTATTAAACCAGTAATAGAACAGGCTTTTTTAACATAAAAAAAGTGAAACTGTACGAATACATACTTAAGTTTAAAACAAGCGATGCAGAGCAAAAACTGCGTAAGCTTGGCAGGGCAACTAACCATACCGAGAAACAAGCCAGTATGTTAAAATCGGCTTTTTATGGTGTTGGTACTGCCGTAGCAGGTTTAGCCATTGGTGCCGCATTATTTAGCGGAGCTAGAGCTGCGGCAAGGTTAGGTATTGAAATGGAGCAAACCCGAGTCAGCTTTACCACCTTTTTAAAAAGTGCAGATAAAGCCAATGCCTCCATAGCGCAATTGAATGAGTTTGCAAATGTTACGCCCTTTGATAATGCGCAAGTATTACAAGCAGGTAAAGGTTTGCTCGCTTTTGGAGTGGCGCAAGATAAAATCATTCCATCGCTCCGTAAAATTGGAGATATTGCCGCAGGTTCTGGAAAAGACTTTAATGAACTAGCTACTATTTATGGAAAAGCTAAAATAGCAGGTACGCTTATGGCTGAAGATATCAATCAGTTGTTAGATGCAGGTATTCCAATTATGGGAGAGTTTGCCAAAGCACTTGGAACTACTGAAGACCAAGTAAAGAAAATGGCAAGTCAAGGAAAACTTAAATTTAAAGATTTAGAAAACGCATTTACAAATCTTACAAGTGAAGGTGGTATGTTTTTCGATTTAATGAAATCTCAGTCCGAAACAGCAGGAGGTCGCATCTCTACGTTTACTGGTAAAATGCAGGGTTTAGGTATTGGTATTGGCGAAGCTTTTAACCCATTAATAGCGAAGGTGTTCGGGAAGCTAGCTATTGTTATAGATGCCAGCAAAGATAAAATTGTGGCTTTCGCAAAGGTGGCAGCTACTAAAATTCAAGAGTTTATTGCAATCGCTATACCTTATTTAAGATTATTTAGAGATACAGTTAAAGCAGTTTGGGGAGTAATTACGGTTGCATTTCAATCGTCTGTAACGTGGATTAATGAGAATATTGAGGTAATTGAAGCACTTGGCTATATGGTAGGCATTGCTGCTTCTGCCTATATTGGATATAATGCGGTACTGCTTGTAAACAAGGCAGCTATTTTAGCAATGAAGGTTCCTGTTATGCTACAAGCTGGTTGGACGAGTGTTTTAACCGCTAAACAATGGTTATTAAACATAGCTCTTAATGCTAACCCGATTGGTTTAGTTGTGGGTGCAATAGCCGCTTTAATTGCTTTAACAGTAGTTATTATTAAGAAATACGATGAATGGGGAGCGTCTTTGGCACTTATGTTGGGGCCATTTGGTCTTATTATTAATATGGTGCAAAGTTTTAGAAGGCACTGGGATAGTATAACCGAAGCATTTAATAAAGGTGGTATCGTTGGCGGATTAAAAAGAATTGGCCAAGTAATGCTAGATGCAGTACTAATGCCTTTGCAGCAATTATTGGAACTAGCTTCTAAGTTACCTGGTAGTTTAGGTGAGATAGCTAGCTCTGGTGCAATAGGAATTGAAAACCTTAGAAAGAAATTTGATTTACTACCACCTATAGAGGTAAAAGTAGGAGCCAGTTCTAGTGCAGTAAACAAACTAGCCAATGCAGCCACCCCTGGGCAAACAAAAGCAGGAGATTTGCTTGCTCCAGTTTCCGATGCAGCCACCACAACCACAGATACCAAACTATCTGAAGGGATAGATAATATTAACGGAGGTGGAAGCAAGCACACCAATATTACCATTAGTATGGATAACCTTATTGGGGAGCAAAATTTTAGCATTACCAACTTAAAAGAATCGGCAGAGGAAGTTAAAAAAGAAGTAGAGGAAGCCCTATTAAGGGTAGTTAACGGGCTTAATTATAGTGTGCAATAGGCTGCAAAAAAATGGCAGAGCAAAATATAAACATATTAGAAACGTATAATAAAACCTTTGGGCACGTAGGTGCTCCGTTTCCTGCTTTTATTAGGGGAGGCATAGGAAATCCGCTTGAAACCATTCGTAAAACGGTAAAAGGTGCTTTTAACTTTAAAACTGAAATGGGAGGCGAATTTATGTTTCCGCTTACCTTTTTGCCAGGCACACCCGAGGAGTGGCAGTTGCCTGTTGAGCCACTTATAAGTATTAGTGGCTCTAATACGATAAAAGAAACACCACTTACCCGTGGTAAAAAAATAGTTAATGTGCTTGAATATATTAATCTTAATAATTACAAGCTGCGTATAAGAGGGGTGTTTTTTAACAATGAGGATGATAAGTACCCTGAAGAAGATGTACGAAAGCTAAGAAATTTACTAGAACGGAATGGTAGCATTGAGGTGAAAAGCGATTTTTTATCGATTTTCGGAATCAAAAAAATAGCGATAAAAAATATTGGTTGGCCAGCGGTGCCTGGTGCACCCGAACAGCAAGGATATAGTATCGACTGTATGTCCGATACTGATTTTAAGCTTGAATTAATAGAAGAAAAAGAAAACCAATGAAACTGATACTAATGTTTGTACTTACTTGTGAAATATTGATTGGTAACTATAGGTTTAACCAAGTAAATGAGGTTGAGATTGTGAGCGACTTTAGAGAGCTTGGCGATACGGCTAGCATAAAACTACCTTCTCTTAATAAGATGATGGATAAATCTATTAATGTGGGCGATAAGGTAAGCATTACCCTTGGGTATGATGGGGTTCAATCAATAGAAGAGTTTGTAGGCTATGTATCAAAAGTGCACCCTACTATACCGTTTGAGCTTGAGTGCGAAGATCATATTTTTAGTTTTAAGCGCACACCCATTTCTAAGACGTGGAAGGCTACCAACCTAAAAGAAATTGTGAAGTACTTGGTGGACGAGGTAAATGCTAGCCAAGGCACCAAGATAGAATTGCATGGAAAAATACCAACCATTAACATGTCTAAGTTTAGGCTTAATAATACCAATGCAGCTCAGGCATTGCAAATTATTAAAGATGAGTATGGGTTAGTTGCCTACTTCAGAGGCGATGTGCTATTTGTAGGTATAGCTTATACAGATGTTTTACCAACAGTAAAATATAGTACAAATTGGAATGTAATAGAATCTGATTTAACATTTAGATCATCGGATGATGTAAAAATCAAGGTGAAGCCCATTGGAATAACGCCCGACAATAAGAAGATAGAACTAAAGAAATATGTGGGAGACCCTGATGGTGACCAGCGCACATTATTCTTTTACAATATTACCTCCGCCACCCAATTAAAAGAATTGTCTATCGCCAAATTGGATGGCTTAAAATACGATGGAATGGAAGGCACTATTACCACCTTTTTGGCACCTTACGCCACCCACGGAATGGTGTCAGACCTTGAAGACCCCGACTTTAACGATGGGCGCAGAGGGCTGTACTTTATAGACAGCACTAAATTGAAATTTGGCGTAAATGGAGCTAGGAGAATAGCAGAACTTGGCAAAAAAGCAGGTAGCACTAATGGGTAAAAAGCAAGAAGAAATACGATCCAAAATGAAAGCTGCTTTTAAAGGCAGTATTCAAACTTTTGCGGCAATTGTACTTTCAGTGGATGAAACCACCATGACGGTGGACGTAGAGCCTATTGGTCAATCTCCTATTAATGAAGTGAGACTTAAAGCCGCTATTGATGAAGTAACCGATGGTATTGTGGAGTTTCCGAAAGTAGATAGCTCGGTGCTTATTGGTTTAATTGGCAATGATGAAAATGAAGCCGTGCTGCTAAAGTGTAGCGAGGTGGATAAAGTGGTTTTTTTTGGCGGAGAAAATGGCGGTTTGATTAACATTCAAACGCTGATTGAAGAGTTGGATAAAACCAATGAAATGGTTGGTGCGATTACTCAGATATTATCTGGTTCGCCAATTACAGAAGCTGGCAATGGCGCACCAAGTGCATTGCAGTTGGCATTAAGCACGGCTATTGCTGGCAAAAACTTAGGCGATTTTACAACAATGGAAGATACTAAAGTAACGCACTAATGCCTACGGACTACCTATTGGACGATGATAATGATTTACTATTTAAAGATGGTGATTTGGTGATTGGTGAAAGCACCTTGCAGCATCAGCGCAATTTATTACTGAGCAATTATGGAGATAACCGAGAATATCCTTTAATGGCAGTTGGGGTAACAAACTTTATTAACGATGATAATTTTGGAGATATAGCAGCAGAGATCCAAGATGTTTTTGAGCTAGACGGAATGGAGATAGAAAGGCTCAATGTTTATGAGGATGGTCAAATGGATATTAAAGCTGACTATCGATGAAAAAAGTAATCGTACATAAGAGGCAAAATGTAATTGATTTAGCAATTCAGGAGTATGGCTCTATTGAGGGGCTACTTGAGCTGGCCAAAGAAAACAATCTGAGCCTCGATGAAGATATGGTGGTAGGGAGCACTCTATTCGTAGATGCAAGCAAAATTACAAATAAACCCCTGGTTGGGTTTTTTAAAGAAAAAAAAATAGTGATAGTAACAGGAGTAGATGTATTTATGGATGAAAGCGAAGGTGTTTTTAACAACACATTTGATAACACATTTAATTAATTATGGCAATAAGAACAAAAAATCAATTAGAGGCAAGTTCTTCCCAAATAAGGGATGAAACGATTAATTCGGCTAATTCGGCTACACGAATAGGGGTGTTTATGTTTGATTTGGTGCAAACTATATTTTCTAATTTGTTTATAAAAGTTGACAAGGTAATAGGCAAACAGTTAAGCACTAATGATTATGACGATGCCGCAGTGGCGTTGATTAATAGCAAGGTAGAGCAATCTGATATAGATACTGCTATTGCATTACTAAAAGCAGGCGTGCCAGCTGCTGGAGATAATTTACTTAAGCTACATAATTTAATTGTTGGTTTGCAAAATTTAGTATCTAGCAATGATTTAGATTACGATACCCTTCAGGAAGTGGTTGATTTTATAAAATTAATTGACACCGAGGGTGAGATGCTTGCAACGATGGATGCTGCTGTGGGTAATGCAGATTGGCGTGCTGCTTACGAAGTTCCGTTGGGGAACCCCGATGTAAACGGTAAAGTATTATCAAGTACAGTCGCTGGCGTTAGAAGCTGGGTTTTGTTACCAACAGGAGGAGTAGGTTCCTCATTTAGCACACAAACCATTAACCACGCAGCTGATGGTATTTTAACCATTGATTTTAGTTTAGGGAATTTTGTAACAATAAACCTAACAGCCAATGTAAACTCCATAGCCTTAACCACCCCTGCCGATGGTAATTACCAAATACTATTTGTACAAGATGCTGTTGGCGGTAGAATTGTAAATTTTGTTGGATTTAAAACCATTGATGGTGTTATACCCGATTACTCGGTAGAGGCTTCTGTTGAAAGTTTAATAGATGTAACAAGAGCCAATACCTCTACCTATGTATTTGGTGCTGGAAATATGACCGTAGTAGCATGATAAGAAGACCTGTTGACGATATGGTAGATGCTCACTTTTTTTCTAAAGAAGGGGCGACACATGCTCCTGATGATTTCAGGTACCTAATTAGCTCTAAAGGGAATAGACAAGATATCCCTTTAACAAAAACTTGCGCTAATTTTAATGGGGTTAACAATGAGGTATCTCTACCTTTAATGGCTACAGGCTCTGGACTTCCTTTAATGGGAGGAACTTATGGTTTACATATATTCTTAATTAATTCATCACCTCAAGTACTCTTTTACAACGGAGCCAACCCTGCTGTTCAAATAGACCCTAGTAGCCAAACAATGACTTTTGTAGTTAGTAATATTGTTGTAAATATTAATATGAACGGCAAATCTTTGCAATTGAATACTTGGCAATCAATAATTTGGCAAACTAGTCCTTATCGTGTATTTATAGATGGAATATTAGCGGGTCAAAGTAGTGCAAGTAGTTTATTAGATATAACTAGATTAGCTCCTACCCAACCTATAAGATTGTATGATTTTATTTGGTTTAGGAATCAAACTTTTACTTATGGTTCTCAATATGATTTTCACATAAACATTGCTAATTTTAATTATACTGGTGGAGCTGTAGATAGACAACACCACTTTGAAGAGGGTGCAGGGATTGACACCTATGATACAGGCATAGACATAGAACATTCTTCAATATTAGGAGACATTACTAATTTTTGGTACAAAGGAGCTGATGTGCCTTATAGTAATGCTAACAAAAAGGGGTATAACATAGGCATAAACAATGAAATAATACCCGCTATTAACAAAACAACCGATGCGCTTGGCAACCCCTTAACTCATAAGGGTCAAGTTAGACAAAGAGCTAAGGTAATAGATGTTAATGTGGGCAATTTTGACGGTGTAAGTTATATAGAAATTCCGCATTCTAGTGATATAACATTTGGAGATGGGTTAGGAAATGACCAACCTTTCTCTATAACAGGTTGGTTTAATATTTCTCGATTAAATAGTTCTATTTTCGGAAAATCAGGTGATTATCAATTAATTATACAAGGAGATGGAAGGGTTCTTTTTTCGTTGTCAACAAGTTCAAATAATTTTATTTTTGCTACAAATAACACACAAACTTTTCACACACACTTGAACAAGTGGGTATATATAGTTGCAAGGTATAACGGTTCTAAATTAAGATCAGGTCTTAGTTTCGACTTATTCGATTTAAACGGTTTATCTATTTTTTCCAATAATTTAGCTAATTCAGGACAGGTTGGAATATATACAGGTATGCCAGGAGCTAGTTCTAATGCTTTTATCGGATTGCGTGATAATGGATTAATAGCCAGGGGACTTTATTCGGATATTCGAGTGCATAATGGTGTTTTATTAGCAAGTCAAGCCGATTCTGTAAGAAAAGGGTTATTGTCAAATCAGGAAGTTTGTCAGTACTCATTCAATGAGGGTCAAGGAAGCACGGTTTTTGATTTAATAAGTGGCAATAATGGTATTTGGGTTTTGCACACAGATCCAAATCAATGGGGTAAAAGTAATCAAGCTGTGGATTATTTTTTAGTTAATAATCTTAAAATTAATGCTGGCGGTACTGCGTTGGAGACATCATCTTCGAATCTATTTAATACTGGATCTAAAATTGACTTTAACCCCTACTTATCATTAGGTGAAACCGTGCCTAGGAACTATGCATTTGGCGATGCCCTGAATGCTAATGCTAATATGTACATAAACCAATTGTCGCGCCTTCCTTCTTTTCATGACGTTTTAATCTACAACCAGGCATTAATAGCAGGAGACGAGGTTGATAGAGTTAACAATTTTACCAATAATTAACATGACCCTTAAAGAACACCTAGCCCTAGCCCAAGATTCCAAAGACGAAGTAAGGG
>CAZGDC010000008.1:0-33954 GCA_964524405.1 uncultured Roseivirgaceae bacterium | reverse complement strand
CTAGTAGTTAAAACTAATGATAGATTACCCCTTGAAAAATAAATCACTATACACCCCAGAACTAGAACACGATTCGTGCGGCATCGGTTTTGTAGCCCATATAAAAGGTATAAAAAGCCATAAAATTGTGGAAGACGGCCTTATAATGCTTGCCAATATGGAGCATAGAGGAGGCTGTGGTTGCGATGCAGAATCAGGAGATGGTGCAGGCATTTTAGTGCAAACACCCCACGAGTTTTTTAAAGAAGAGTGCGCCAAAATTGGCATTAACCTGCCCGAATACGGTAAGTATGGAGTAGGAGCAATGTTTTTTAATGCGAGTGAAGGCTTAGTACAAGCTACTAAAAACCGCATAGAATTACACCTAGATCAACTAGGATTTGAATTGCTTGGCTACCGAAAAGTGCCAGTAAATAATGAAGTAATTGGAGAACAAGCTAAAGAATCTGAACTTCCTTTAGAGCAAATTTTTGTGCAGCTCAAAGACCAATCGTTAGGGAGCGAAGAACTGGAACGTAAGCTCTATGTACTCCGTAAACTAACTACACATTCTATTGGCAAGTCGGCCAATGAAGTAGAAGGCAATAATTACGAGTTTTATTGGCTTTCTCTTTCCTGCAAAACCATTGTATATAAAGGCATGCTGCGCACCAATCAGCTAGGAGGTTACTACCCAGATTTGAGAGATACTCGCTTTAAGTCTGCTTTATCATTGGTTCATTCTCGATTTTCTACTAATACAGTACCTAAATGGAAACTGGCACAACCCTTTAGATACATAGCCCATAACGGAGAAATTAATACCATACGAGGAAATGTAAACTGGATGGTTAGCAAGCAACGCTTGTTTGAAAGTGAGCTATTTACACCCGAAGAATTTGAATTACTGCTTCCCATTTGTGATAAAGCACATTCCGATTCTGCCAACCTCGATAGCATTGTAGAAATGCTAACACTAGCAGGTCGATCGCTGCCACATGCTATGATGATGGTAATACCAGAAGCGTGGCAAGGTAATGAGGAAATGACGGAAGAAAAAAAGGCTTTTTATGAATACCATGCTTCGTTAATGGAGCCTTGGGATGGCCCAGCTTCTATTTCCTTTTCAGATGGAACTATAATTGGAGCCACCCTCGACCGAAATGGACTGCGGCCATCTCGATATTTAGTTACCAAAGATGATATTGTTGTTATGGCTTCCGAAGCAGGTGTTTTGCCCATAGACGAATCGCAAATTTTAATGAAAGGTAGGTTGCAGCCTGGTAAAATGTTTGTAGTTGATTTACAGCAAGGCAGAATTATTAGCGATGAAGAGTTAAAATCTGACTTAATAAAAGCCAATCCGTATCAAAAATGGATGCAAAAAGGGAAAGTTGAATTAAAGAATTTACCAGAAGGGAAACCTGTAGAAGCTTTGTCAAGTGTAGATTTACTAAAGCAACAAGTAGCCTTTGGTTATTCTCAAGAAGATTTAAAAGTAATTCTTGGGCCGATGGCCAACTCGGCTATCGAGCCATTAGGCTCCATGGGAATCGACATTCCGCTACCTCCCTTATCTAAAAAATACCAACACCTTTCTAATTTTTTTAAGCAGCAATTTGCCCAAGTAAGCAACCCCCCAATCGATCCAATTAGAGAGAAAATGGTAATGTCTTTGTATTCTAATTTAGGTAAAAACCTAAATGTACTAGAGGCAACCCCAGCGCATTGTAAGCAAATTCATCTTGATCAACCCGTACTAACAGCTAAAGACATTGAAAAACTAAAGGCACTGCCAGCACACGGATTTGCCTCGGCCGTGCTCGATACCACGTTCGATAAAAGGGAATCAATTATAGGGGTGCTTAATAACCTTTGCAAAAAGGCCGAGGAGTCGATTAAATGTGGAGCAACAATTCTAATTCTATCTGATAGGTTGATAGGAGATAATCGAGTAGCATTGCCATCGCTTTTGGCACTTGGCACAGTTCATCAATATTTAATTAAAAAAGCGTTACGAGCCACTTCTTCATTAATTGTGGAGTCAGGAGACGTAAGAGAAACCCACCATTTTGCTACGCTAATTGGCTATGGAGCTAATGCCATTTGCCCATATTTAGCCTTAGAAACCATCAGCCAATTACATGAAGAAGGCTTGTTGGCAAATGAAATTTATGAAGAAAAAGCACAAGAAAATTATGTTCAGGCCATCGGTTATGGGTTAAGAAAAGTGTTTTCAAAAATGGGCATTTCAACACTTCAATCTTATCAAGGAGCTCAAATATTTGAGATTATTGGCCTTAATACCTCAGTGGTTAATCGAAGTTTTACAAAGTCGGTTTCTAGAATCGAAGGACTTGGGTTTGCAGATATAGGTAAGATGATTATTAATCAACATGCAAAGGCTTTTCCTGCTATTAAAGTGGATGGTAAAATTTTAGAAGAAGGAGGCATCTATCAATGGAAACATGAGGGTGAAAAGCATTTGTTTAACCCTGAAACCATTCGTTTATTACAGTTATCAACCAGAACAAACGATTATAGCGTTTACAAACAATATGCAGATAAAATTAACACCCAAGTAAAAGAAGCCATTACTTTACGAGGCCTTTTGGGTTTTACTAATCAAAAGCCCATTTCATTAAATAAAGTAGAGTCTGCCAAAAATATTTTAAAAAGATTTGCCACAGGGGCCATGTCGTTTGGTTCTATTTCGTACGAAGCACATAGTACCTTAGCCATTGCCATGAACAGCATTGGCGCCAAATCGAATAGTGGAGAAGGGGGAGAAGACGAAGATCGTTTTGAGAAAAAACCCAATGGCGAGTGGGAACGATCGGCCATTAAACAAGTGGCATCTGGTAGATTTGGAGTAACAAGCTACTACCTAACCAATGCCGATGAAATTCAAATTAAAATGGCTCAGGGAGCCAAGCCCGGTGAAGGTGGGCAACTGCCGGGCCATAAAGTAGATGATTGGATTGGGCGTGTGAGGCATGCAACCCCTGGCGTAGGGCTTATTTCACCACCACCCCATCACGATATTTATTCCATCGAGGATTTGGCGCAGTTAATTTATGATTTAAAAAGAGCAAACCGCGAGGCTCGAATAAACGTAAAACTGGTTTCAGAAGCAGGAGTAGGCACTATTGCTTCGGGGGTAGCTAAAGCTAAAGCCGATGTAGTACTAATTGCAGGCCACGATGGTGGCACGGGAGCTTCGCCTATAAGTTCTATTCAGCATGCCGGCTTGCCATGGGAGTTAGGTTTGGCCGAAGCACATCAAACCTTGCTTAAAAACAAGCTTCGTAACAGAATTACATTGCAGGCCGATGGGCAAATGCGAACAGGAAAGGATTTGGCTATTGCCACTTTATTGGGAGCCGAAGAATGGGGCGTTGCCACCGCGGCATTAGTGGTAGAAGGCTGCATTATGATGCGCAAATGCCATTTGAATACCTGCCCAGTAGGCATAGCTACGCAAAACAAAGACTTGCGCAAAAAATTTACAGGAGAAGCCAATCATGTAGTTAATTTTTTTAAATTTTTAGTAAAAGATTTACGAGAAATTATGGCGGAGTTAGGCTTTAGAACCATTAACGAAATGGTAGGAAAAGTGGACAGATTGAAGTTATTGGAATCTGTAAAAGACTCGCCCTATAATAAGTTAGATTTCTCGCCCATACTTTATAAAGAAAAAATTGCCCCTGAAGATGGAGCCTATAAGCAAATAGAGCAAGACCATGAGCTTTCATTGTCGCTAGACTGGCAACTGATTAATGCGGCCGAAGAAGCGTTGGAATCTGGCAAAAAGGTAGAAGCAAAATTCGATATTTTTAGTACAAATCGCTCCGTAGGCACTATGCTATCAAACGAAATTTCAAAAAAATACAAAGGAGCAGGATTGCCTAATGGCACAATAAATTTTAATTTTAAAGGATCAGCAGGGCAGAGTTTTGCTGCCTTTGCCGCTAAAGGGGTCAACTTTTCTATAGAAGGAGAAGCCAATGATTATTTTGGAAAAGGATTATCGGGGGCTCAAATTTCCGTTTATCCAGCAAAAGAATCCAAATTTAAAGCCTCTATAAATCAAATTATTGGCAATGTAGCTTTTTATGGAGCTACTTCTGGTAAGGCATTTATCTGTGGTTTAGCAGGTGAGCGTTTTGCCGTTCGAAACTCTGGTGTAAAAACCGTGGTAGAAGGCGTAGGCGACCACGGGTGTGAATATATGACAGGTGGAACCGTAGTTATTCTAGGCGAAATTGGAAGAAACTTTGCCGCAGGAATGAGTGGAGGCGAGGCTTATATCTATGATGGTGATACGATAACGCTTGCAAGAATAAATCGTGAAATGGTTGACATTGACCCTTTAGGCAAAGAGGACGAAGAGGTACTTAAAGAATTAATTCAATCTCATGTTGCAAATACGAATTCTATTAAAGGACAGCATATACTAGATAACTGGGCTATTGAATTTACCAAATTTATAAAGGTAATGCCGCGCGACTATAAAGCCGTTTTGGAAAAACGTAAACAAAAGTCTATTGTCTAATAATCTAACATCTTATATCTACTAGAAAATGGGAAAACCAACAGGATTTTTAGAAATTGAACGAGAAGGTTTAAAAGAAGAGCTTCCTTTAGAGCGGATAAAGCATTGGAATGAATTTCATGCACCTGTGAAACAAGAGTTTGTTCAAAATCAAGCCGCTAGATGTATGGATTGTGGAGTCCCTTTTTGCCACACAGGAGTTGATTTTCCTAGTGGCGCCTCTGGTTGCCCAGTGTATAACCTTATTCCAGATTGGAACGATATGCTGTATAAAGAGCAATGGGAAAAGGCTTTTAAATTATTGATGAAAACCAATAACTTTCCTGAGTTTACAGGTAGAGTATGCCCTGCACCTTGCGAAGGTGCTTGCGTATTAGGTATTAATGAACTGCCTGTAACCATTAAAAACCATGAGTATTCCATTATTGAATATGCCTTTAAACAAGGTTGGGTAGCACCCAATATTCCAAAAACTAGAACGGGCAAAAAAGTAGCCATTATTGGTTCTGGCCCTGCGGGTTTAGCCGCAGCGGATGAGCTAAATCAAATGGGGCATTTTGTTACCATTTACGAAAGAGCTGATCGAGCTGGAGGATTATTGATGTACGGCATCCCCAATATGAAACTCGATAAGCAAAAAGTAGTAGAACGCAGGCTGAAAATTATGCAGACCGAAGGCATTAAAATTTGTACAGGCATAGAAATTGGAAAAGATATTTCTATGCAAGAACTGCAAGAAAAATTTGAAGCCGTAATTTTAGCTACAGGCTCAACCATTCCAAGAGATTTACTCATAACAGGTCGCGATTTAGAAGGGGTACATTTTGCCATGGATTTTCTGACTCAAAACACAAAAAGTTTATTAGATAGTAATCATACAGATAGCGCATTTATAAATGCGAAAGATAAAAATGTAGTGGTAATTGGAGGAGGAGATACGGGAACAGATTGCGTTGCAACGGCCTTGCGTCATAATTGTAAGTCGGTAAAACAATTAGAAATTATGCCAATGCCACCTGAAACACGTGCGGATAATAACCCTTGGCCAGAATACCCGAAAGTTTATACATTAGATTACGGCCAGCAAGAAGCAGAAGCTAAGCAAGGGGCAGACCCTCGTAAATATGTGGTTATGACCAAAGGATTTAAAGGAGTGGATAATAAGTTGACGGCAGTAATTATTTCTGAAATAGAATGGGTAAGATATGAGGGTCGATTGATGCCACAAGAAGTGCCTGCTACTGAAAATGTACTTGACGCTGATCTTGTGCTCTTAGCTATGGGCTTTATGGGGCCAGAAAAAGACCTGTTGCAGCAGGCTAATATTAACACTTCGGAAAGAGGAAACATAGAGGCCGAATATGGAAAATTTGCAACCAATGTAGAAGGTGTTTTTTCCGCAGGCGATTGCCGTAGAGGTCAAAGTTTAGTGGTTTGGGCCATTAATGAAGGCAGAGCAGTAGCGAAGGAATGTGATAAATTTATAACTGGCTGAGGTGTATTTTTAACTTTATCCCTGCAATATTGTAATCAATTTGCAAAATAACTGGGATAAATGTATATTTACTATATGATTTTACGGACAATAACGAAAGAGTTGAGAAAAGCGATTGGGTTTTTCCCAGTAACCGCAATTGTTGGGCCTCGGCAAGTAGGAAAAACGACTTTGGCTAAATTCATCATCAATTCTATTGAAAAAGAAGGAGTGTATCTTGATTTAGAGAACCCGCGAGATATTGCCAAGCTAACTGATCCTGTATTATTTTTCGAAGGGAATGCGGATAAATGTGTTGTGCTAGATGAAATGCAATTAATGCCTGAATTATTTGCTATTCTCAGATCAATGGTGGATGCGAATAGAGTGCCAGGGAGGTTTATCATTTTAGGCTCAGCTTCACCAGATATTATTCGTGACACTTCTGAATCGCTGGCTGGCAGGGTAGCTTATAAAGAGTTAACGCCATTTAATTTAACGGAAATCTCAACTACAGGCAAAGAGCTTAACCAGCATTGGCTAAGGGGAGGTTTTCCAGATGCTTACTTAGTTCAAAATGATGAATTGAGTTTTGATTGGAGCGAAAATTTTATAAAATCGTATATTAGCAGAGATTTACCTCTATTAGGTTTAACAATTGACAGTAGAACTATTTATAAACTATGGGCCATGATTGCACATATGCACGGTAATGTGTTAAATATGAATAACCTAGCAAAATCATTAGGTGTGAGCCCTAATTCGATTAAAAAGTATATTAGTTTTTTAGAAGGAGCCTTTTTAATTAGATTGCTTCAACCTTTTGCCACCAACTTAAAAAAGAGGCTTGTTAAGGCTCCCAAAGTATATATACGCGATAGTGGAATTCTTCATCAACTCATAAACATTAGCACTTGGGCAAGCTTAGAAATTAATCCAATGTTAGGCAATTCTTGGGAAGGCTATGCTATTGAGCAAATTATTCAGAACAAAAACAGAGGCATAGCTTGCCATTATTATAGAACGCAAGATGGAGCTGAGTGTGATTTGGTTTTAATTAAATCAAATATACCTATGTGTAGTATAGAAATCAAATATAGCTCTGGCCCTAAAACCTCAAAAGGAATGTTACAGTCTTTTAAAGATTTGAATGCACCTAAAAATTTTGTTATTACTCCTAACACTGATAACTATTTGCTAAAAGAAAATATTAGAGTTTGTAACTTATTCGAATTTTTAACCGATTATTTGCCCAACATAAAATAAATAGAGCTTATTGTTGGGTAATTTCACCAGTATAATTTCCAGTTATCTTTTTTCCAGATTCGGTAGTTAGATTAAAATCAAAAGAATAAGAATTGCCGTCTATTGCAACAATAAAAGGCTCTCCATCTTTAAAAAGTTCGTACTCTTCAATCGATTTTGAAGAATATTTTGGATTAATTAAAAATTCGCCACCCCAAACGTTATAATTTTCGGTAACACCATAAATATAAGTTCCGTCTTTAATATCATCAGTAAGGTCTGAAACCGCATAAATTAAAACGTACGCACCTTCACCAGAAGGAACTAGAAAATCAGGGTTAAAAGTATTTGGAACAAGAGAAATGGAAGAGGAGTACAAGAAAATATCATGCGCTCTTTTCTCATTGTTAGACCCATACTCATAATTGTCAACTAGTACACCTTCGAGTTCAAATGTATTGCCATCGTAAGTAAAATAATTTATTTTCTTTTCTTCAACAGTGGGTTCGGTGCCCTTCTCACAGGAATTCAATCCTGCTAAAAGTAAAATCGAAATTAAAAGGTGCTTGCTTAACATAATTTTTTTGGCAAAAATAGATTATTTAACATTGTATTTTCATAAGTTTTTACACCTACTTTAATTATTTATTACATCAAGATTTTGATTTAATAAATCTTTAGTGCTCTTTTGGTACTCGATGACGAAAACAAATACATATTTTAATTATTTCTTTTTTTACTACTGGAGCAAAGCACCGGGGTTAGAAAGATAGTATATGTAATAAAACTATAAATCTAAAAGCCTCGGTAATTTACCGAGGCTTTTTTTATGCTTAAAAATGAACGAAAGAAAGTTAAAAATAGGAATACAAGGTGTTAAAGCTGCTTTTCATGATGTGGCTGCAAGGCAATATTTTAGTAGCGACAAAATTGAATTAGCTGAATTTAGAGATTTTAGAAGTATGTCGCAAGCAGTAGCAGACAACAAGGTGGATTTTGCCATGATGGCCATTGAAAACACGTTGGCAGGCAGCCTGCTTCCTAATTATGGATTATTAGAGGAGTATGGTCTCCATATAATAGGGGAAGAATATCTGCGCATTCAAATGCAGTTAATGGTGTTACCAGGCGAAACGCTAGATTCAATCGAGCAAGTAATTTCTCATCCCATTGCACTAAGCCAATGTGGTCAATTTTTAGATAAATATCCAAATTGGAAAGTAACCGAAACAGATGATACCGCCAGCAGTGCCCGATTAATTGCAAAGAAAAAACTAAAGGGAATTGCAGCCATTGCGAGCAGTTTAGCAGCTAAAACGTATGGATTAAAGATTATAGCTCCATCCATCGAAACCAATAAAAAGAATTTTACACGATTTTTAGCTATTTCAAAAAAGTCAACCGAATCGCAAAATATTAATAAAGCCTCTTTGCGTTTAGTTTTAAGTCATAAGCCTACCGCATTATCAAAAGCATTGGAGGTAATAGGGCGAAAAGGGCTAAATCTATCTAAAATTCAGTCAGTACCAATTATTGGTCACCCGTATGAATACGCCATTCATTTAGATGTACTTTTTGATAAAATTGAAAATTTTACTATCGTAATAGAACAACTAAAACCTTTGTGCATAAATTTAAAAATACTGGGCACGTACTGCCAAGGTAATAAACCAATTTTAAAATGATAGAAGTAGCAGATCGGTTTAAAACAGTAAAGGAATACTATTTTTCTGCCAAGTTGCAAGAAATTGCTAGAATGAGAGAAGAGGGCATGTCGGTTCTAAACTTAGGAATCGGTTCTCCAGATTTGCCACCTTCAAAAACCACTATCAATACGTTAGTGGAAGCATCACGCCACCCCAATAATCATGCCTACCAAGCCTATCGTTCTAGCAATGAATTACGAAATGCAATGGCTTCTTTTTACAAAAAAGTTTATAATGTTTCTTTAAATGCTAAAACGGAAGTGTTGCCTTTGTTAGGCTCAAAAGAAGGTATTATGTACATTTCTTTGGCGTTCTTAAATCCAGGAGACGAAGTGCTAGTGCCCAACCCTGGTTATCCTGCTTATAGTGCCATCTCAAATATTGTAGGAGCCAAAGTAATTCTATATGATTTGCAAGAAAAAAAAGGGTGGATGCCAAATTTTGAAGTGCTTGAAGAAAGAGATTTGAGTAAGGTTAAGTTGATGTGGGTTAATTACCCTAATATGCCTACGGGAGTCAACTCGTCTAAAAAGCTGTTTAAAAAACTAATTGATTTTGCTAAAAGGAACAGAATCTTAGTTATTAATGATAACCCATATAGTTTAGTTCTTAATGATGAACCACAATCAATTTTAGAAATTGAAGAATCGAAAGAGCATGTGTTGGAGTTAAACTCTATGAGTAAAAGCTTTAATATGTCGGGTTGGCGTGTGGGGATGGTGCTCGGCAAGGAAAAATATATAGACGCAGTTTTGCAAGCAAAAAGCAATGTGGACTCTGGTATGTTTTTACCCGTACAGAAAGCAGCTTCAGAAGCGTTAATGTTACCGCAAAAATGGCATAATGAGCGTAATAGTATTTATGCCAAAAGAAGAGAAATTGCAGCGGAGTTAATTAATCAACTCAACTGCTCACTTACGCCAAATCAGGTAGGCATGTTTTTGTGGGCAAAGGTTCCTTCTTCATTTAAAATCGCTAGAGATTTGGTTGATAAATTATTAGAAGAAGCACATATTTTTATAACCCCAGGAGAAATTTTTGGGTCAAATGGAAACCGTTTTATTCGAGTTTCTTTGGCCTCGCCCGAAGAGGATTTTAAACTAGCTATTAGCAGAATAATTAAATGGAAAGAGCAAAAAGTATTGGCATAATTGGGCTAGGCCTAATGGGGAGTTCTTTGGCTTTAAGGCTTAAGGAATGTGGTTATGCTTCTACCATAATTGGAACAGACCATTCTGAAGAAG
The DNA here is from genome assembly GCA_964524405.1 of uncultured Roseivirgaceae bacterium. GTDB lineage: Bacteria > Bacteroidota > Bacteroidia > Cytophagales > Cyclobacteriaceae > JAKISE01. The sequence continues at coordinate 23,751 of CAZGDC010000008.1, read as the reverse complement.
TAATGCGTGCAGCACGTGATTTAAATATTATTGATAACAAAGTACCCTTAGATAAACTAATTGAGCAAGCAGAATTAATTGTGATTGCAATACCTGTGAATGCTCTTAAAGTATTACTTCCTAACGTGTTGGACAAAATAAAAAGCCATCAAATTGTGATGGATATGGGTTCTACCAAATCGGGCATAGCAGAACAGGTTAAACATCATAAAAATAGAGCTAATTATGTGGCTTGTCACCCTATTGCCGGCACCGAAAACAATGGGCCCAAAGCCGCATTTTCTTCTTTGTTTAAGAATAAAGTAAATATTATCTGCGATAAGCATTTGTCTTCTAATACTTCTTTAGCAGAGATAGAAAGAATAACAGGATTACTTGGAATGAGGATAAAATATATGACAAGTAAGGAGCATGATTTACATATTGCCTATGTATCGCATTTATCGCATATAAGCTCCTTTACGTTAGGGCAAACGGTATTAGAAATAGAAAAAAATGAAGAAAATATTTTTGATATGGCAGGAAGTGGATTTGAATCTACGGTAAGGTTAGCCAAAAGCTCTCCTAAAATGTGGGCACCCATCTTTACAGAAAATGCAGAAAATATTATTGAAGTATTATCAGCCTATATAATTAACTTAGAAAAATTCAAATCTATGATTGAGAAGGGGCAAGAGAAAGAGCTACAACATGTAATGCAGAATGCGAATAGCATACGAAAAGTACTTGCCTCTAAAAAAACGTGAAACATAAAACAAACTATTATCTCAATAACGGATACCAATTAATATAATAAAAAATGAATATAGAATTAAACATCGAGCCAATGGAGCAGTGGTTTCCAAAAACCAAAGATCTGCCCTTATTAATAGCTGGGCCATGTAGTGCAGAAAGCGAAGAGCAAGTGATTGAAACTGCCAAGTTGATTGAGAAAGACCACCGGGCAATGGTGTATCGAGCAGGGCTTTGGAAGCCAAGAACACGCCCAGGCACGTTTGAAGGGGTAGGAGCCAAAGGGCTGCCTTGGCTCAAAAGAGTGAAAGAAGAAACTAGATTATTAGTAGCTACAGAAGTAGCAAAGGCAGAACATGTGAAGCAAGCGATTGAAGCAGGTGTAGATATTTTGTGGATTGGTGCTCGAACTACGGTTAATCCTTTTTCAGTTCAAGAAATAGCGGATGCCTTACAAGGGTATGATATTCCCGTATTAGTTAAAAACCCGATTAACCCCGATTTGCAATTATGGATTGGTGCACTTGAGCGCATAAACCGAGCAGGCATCAAAAAACTAGGAGCTATCCACAGGGGCTTCTCTCCCAATAGCGAATCTAAATACCGCAACGACCCCAAGTGGAAAATCGCCATTGAATTAAAAAGATTATTGCCAGGTTTGCCTATTGTGTGCGATCCAAGCCATATTGGCGGTTCGCGCGAGCTAATTGAGCCAGTAGCTCAAAAGGCATTTGATTTGCAAATGGAAGGGCTAATGATCGAAACTCATATCAATCCTGATGTTGCTCTTAGTGATGCCAAGCAACAAGTAACACCTGCCAAGCTTAAAACAATTTTAGATGATATTATACTGCGTAGTGCGGAGTCTAATAATGATGCTTTTGTGGAATCGCTGGAAGAAATACGATCTAAAATTGATAATGTTGATAATGAGTTGATTAAACTTTTAGGTAAACGCATGGCCTTAGTAGATGAAATTGGGGAGGCAAAAAAAGAGAATAATGTTACCATTTTACAAGTGGGTCGCTACGAAAACATTCTTAACGATAAAGTAACTAAAGGAGAAGAGGAAAATCTTAGTGCCGATTTTGTAAAGGAAATTTATGAGTTTATTCACCAAAACTCCATTAAAAGGCAAGAGAAAATAATGAATGAGTAGAGGAGTTATGCCATTTTAATTATGAGATATCGCACTAATTAGATTGAGCTATTTTTTACAATATCGAGGCAAAATCATTTAGTGTAACTGGTTACAATACCTGATTTTAACGATGAGAGTGCAAAAAATAGCTAATCTAATGCGACTTAATAGGATATAAATGAATAATTACAGTTCTTACTTATTAACCTGACGGTAATTAAACGTTATTAAATTATTTTTAACTTGTTAAAAATAAGAGTCTTATGTCTTTAATCTTTTTGTCTTATGTCCGCCTGGTTAATAGTATGTCATTCCGGAGGAATCCTAACCACATTGCATAATCTGTAAATGCTGGTTAAGATTTCCACACCCCCGCATTGCTGCAAAATGGCTTGGCTATTGGTTATTTTAGTTTTACCTGCCAGTTCCAAGCATCTCGTAAGGCATCTTCTACGGTAAGCCCTGTTTGCCAATTAAGCACCTTTTTAGATTTATCAACCGAAGCATAGATTTGCTCTACATCACCAGCTCTTCTAGCACCAATCTTATAATTAAGTTTTTGACCACTTACTTGTTCAAAAGTGTTCACAATTTCTAGTACTGAAGTGCCTGTGCCTGTGCCAATATTTATAAAATCATAAAAATTAGATTTCCCATTTAGGTACTCTAACGTTTTTACGTGTGCCTTGGCAAGATCTACCACATGAATATAATCTCTAATATTGGTACCATCGGGCGTATTATAATCATTGCCGAAAATGGTTAATTGGTCTCTTAGCCCAGCAGCAGCTTGTGTTACAAAAGGCACTAAGTTACTTGGTGTTCCCAAAGGAAGTTCGCCAATAAGCCCAGTAGAATGTGCGCCAATTGGGTTAAAATACCTAAGAGCAACGGCACTTAGCCCACTATTGGCAACCACTTGATCGCTAATAATATCTTCAGCAATTTGTTTTGTATTGCCATAAGGCGAAATAGCCTTTTGAGTTGGCGATTGTTCGGTAACAGGCAACTTGTTAGGTGTTCCGTAAACGGTGCAAGAAGAAGAGAATACTAGCTGTTTACAATCAAATGCTTTCATTACCTCTAAAAGCACAAGCAGCGATCCTACATTATTTTGATAGTATTCCAAGGGTTTTTCAACAGATTCTCCTACTGCTTTATAAGCTGCAAAATGAATAACACCTATTGGGCGTGTTTCGGCAAACACCTTAGTCATAAAGGCTTTATTAGTGCAGTCGCCTTCATAAAAAATCACTTTTTTCTCAGTAATTTTTTCCAGCCTAAGCATCACTGATTTTTCTGAATTACAGAAATTATCAATAATAATAGGCTCATATCCTTGCGAAATTAATTCTACTACTGCGTGTGAGCCAATGTAGCCAGCTCCCCCCGTTACAATTATTTTTTTTGCCATTTTTTTAATAAGGCTATACTATTTTTTTATGTATCCTTCAAATGTATTATGCTCCTTTTTATAGAGGTCTTCCTCTGAAAGAGATTTGAAATAGGCATACGTAATTTTCAACCCCTCTTCACGAGTAACGCTTGGCTCCCATCCCAATACTTCTTTGGCTTTGTCAATTTGTGGTTGGCGTTGCAATGGGTCGTCTTTAGGGAGAGGTTTATAAATTACCTTTTGATTTGTGCCAGTTAGTTTAATAATCTCTTCTGCAAATTGAGAAATGGTTATTTCGTGTGGGTTGCCAATGTTTACAGGGTGTACATAATCACTAAAAAGCAATCGGTAAATCCCTTCTATAAGATCATCCACATAACAGAATGACCGAGTTTGCGAGCCATCTCCAAAAATGGTAAGGTCTTCTCCTCTAAGAGCTTGGCCAATAAAAGCAGGCAATACACGGCCATCATTTAACCTCATTCGTGGCCCGTAGGTATTAAAAATTCGCACAATACGTGTTTCTAACCCGTGGTAGGTATGGTAAGCCATGGTAATGGCCTCTTGAAAACGCTTGGCTTCATCATACACTCCTCTTGGCCCTACAGGGTTTACATTGCCATAATAGGTTTCGGGCTGGGGATGCACATTAGGGTCGCCATAAACCTCGGAAGTGGAAGCTATTAATAAACGGGCTTTTTTATGCTTGGCTAAGCCAAGTAAATTATGCGTACCTAAAGAGCCAACTTTTAATGTTTGAATGGGTATTTTAAGGTAATCAATGGGGCTGGCAGGGGAGGCAAAATGTAAAATATAATCTAACTTACCCGCTATATCTATGTATTCAGAAACATCGTGGTTTACAAATTCGAACGCTGAATTTTCCATCAAATGCTCTATGTTACGTAAATCACCCGTTATTAGGTTATCCATTGCAATTACGTAAAAGCCTTCTTTTATAAACCGATCACATAAATGTGATCCAAGAAAACCTGCAGCACCCGTAATTAAAACCTTTTTCTTTTCCATAACTTAAACTTCTTCTCTACCTATACTATAATACTTAAACCCATGGTTTTTTAAGTCAGAAGGTTTGTAGAGGTTTCTTCCATCAAAAATAACTTGATGCGATAGTAATTTTTTTATTTTATCAAAATCTGGAGATCTAAAAACAGGCCACTCCGTCATAATTAATAAAGCATCTGCTCCTTCTAATACCTCGTATTGATTGCTAGCATAGCTAATTTTATCGCCAATTACTCGTTTCACATTTTCCATGGCCTCTGGGTCAAAGGCTTGTATAGTAGCACCTTCGCTAATTAAGGCGTCAATATTTACCAAGGCAGGTGCTTCTCGAACATCATCGGTATTAGGCTTAAAAGCTAGCCCCCACATGGCAATGGTTTTTCCTTTTAAGGAGCCTCCAAAATATGCTTTTATTTTAGGTATTAATTTAATTTTTTGTGATTGATTTATATCCATAACGGCATTTAATATGCCAAAATCATAGTCAGCATCCTTAGCTGATTTCGCCAATGCTTGTACATCTTTTGGAAAGCAGCTACCTCCATAACCAATGCCAGAGAACAAGAACCTTTTGCCAATTCTAGAATCTGTTCCAATACCTTTTCGCACCATATCAACATCGGCACCCAGTAATTCGCAGAGGTTGGCAATTTCATTCATAAAGGTAATTTTGGTAGCTAAAAATGCATTAGCAGCATATTTAGTTAACTCGGCAGATTTTTCATCCATAAAAATAATGGGGTTTCCTTGCCGAACTAACGGTTCGTAAAGCTGCTCCATTATGGCAATGGCTTTTTCAGATTGTGTACCTATTACCACTCGGTCAGGCTTCATAAAATCATCCACAGCCACACCTTCTCTTAAAAATTCAGGGTTCGAAACCACATCAAAATCAACCGTTATATTTTTTGCAATGGCCGCTGAAACTTTATCCGCAGTTCCTACAGGAACCGTGCTTTTATCTACAATTACCGCATATTTATTTAATATACTTCCAAGATCGTCAGCCACTTTTAGAATGTACTTTAAATCAGCAGAGCCATCTTCGCCTGGAGGTGTTGGAAGTGCCAAAAAAATTACTTGAGCTCCTTCAATTCCATCCTTTAAGCTGGTGGTAAAGGATAACCTACCTTGCTTGGTGTTTCTTTCAAAAAGCAAATCTAAGCCAGGTTCAAAAATTGGAATTTTGCCCCCCTTTAGCATATCAATTTTCTTTTGGTCTATATCTATACAAGTTACGGTGTTTCCTGTTTCTGCAAAACATGTGCCTGTTACTAGGCCAACATATCCACTACCTACAACTGCTATTTTCATAATTTTTATCAAAGTTAAAATGCAAAACTAACCTTAATAATGGTTTCAAAATAGCAAGTCAAATTATTTTATAATGAAAATGTGTAGATAATAGGTTACATTAGCGAATAAATTAATAGGAGTATATTTAAAACTCTAATAATCAGCACTATAAATTATGAATACTAGCGAAAATATAAAAATGATAAGATCTTCGGTGAAAGATTTTGGAAAAAAATACATTAAAAATGAGAGAAGAAAGTGGGACGATGAACAACTATTTCCTTCAGAGGTATTTCATAAACTAGGAGAAATGGGTTTGATGGGAATTTTAGTGCCCGAAGAATATGGTGGAGCGGGTATGGGATACCATGAATATGTGGAAGCAATAACGGAGCTATCTATTTGGGACCCTTCTATTGGGTTGTCTTTAGCAGCGCATAATTCACTTTGCACCAATCATATTTTAACATTTGGCAAGGAGAGCCAAAAAAAGAAGTGGTTGCCAAAATTGGCATCAGGAGAATGGATTGGAGCTTGGGGATTAACAGAGCCTAATACAGGCAGCGATGCAGGCAATATGATGACTACTGCCATTAAAAAAGGTGAAAATTGGGTAATTAATGGATCAAAAAATTTTATTACACACGGCAACTCTGGCCATGTTTTGGTAATAATAGCTCGAACAGGTAAAATTGGTGATAAGCGAGCGATGACTGCTTTTGTAGTTGAAAGAGGTAATCCTGGATTGAAAGCAGGTAGAAAAGAAGATAAATTAGGCATGCGAGCTTCAGAAACCACCGAAGTTATTTTAGATAATTGTGTTGTGCCTACCGATAATATTTTGGGCGAAATTGGAGATGGGTTTGTGCAAGCATTAAAAATTTTAGATGGAGGAAGAATATCAATAGCTGCATTAGGCCTTGGTATTGCTGAAGGGGCATTGATGGAATCAATAAAATATTCGAAAGAAAGACACCAATTTGGAAAGCCAATTGCGGATTTTCAAGGCATCTCTTTTAAGTTGGCCGAAATGGCTACTAAAGTGGAAGCGGCTAAGCAACTAATAAAAAATGCAGCAGAATTAAAAAATAATCATCAACCAATGACCAAAGAATCGGCAATTGCCAAGTATTATGCTTCGGAAATTGCTGTAGAAGTAGCCACCGATGCGGTGCAAATATTTGGAGGTTATGGTTATACAAAAGACTACCCAGTAGAAAAGTATTATCGCGACTCTAAACTATGTACGATTGGCGAGGGAACAAGCGAAATTCAAAAATTAGTAATTTCTAAACTTTTGTTAGCAGAATGACTTTGAATTAAATTTTAAGGTTCTTATATTTGCGCTCCAATTTGAATTCAAACGTTTAGTTATAGATATGATTATTATTAATGTAAAAGAAAACGAGTCGATTGACAGAGCTCTTAAAAGATTTAAGAAAAAATTTGAAAGAACGGGAGTTCTTCGTGAACTTAGATCAAGAACTGCTTTTGAGAAACCCTCTATTACAAATAGAACCATGAAATTAAAGGCGGCTTACAAACAAAAAATGTTTGCAAAAGATAATTACTAATATTTTCTTTAACCTGATTAATTCATAAATCTTCGTGATTAGTATTTCAAGTATCTGACAGTCAATAGATTGCGCAAGATTTTGGAACGAAGGTGTCCCAAAATTTGAGCAAGTGCTTGAATGGTAGGTGATTGGAGTGCGTAATAGATTATTCATGAATTATTCGGGTTAAGTCAGCATAAATCATTAAGTTAGTAACGCAAGTGGGTTAAACCTCTATTACTAGCTTAATGATTAAATCATTTTTAAAATACATTGAATTTGAGAAACGTTATAGTAGCCATACTGTAACTTCTTACAAAAACGATTTAGACCAATTCAATGTATTTCTATCTTCATTAAACGTAGAACTAAGTTTAGAGATTGTTACACACGCTCACATCCGTTCTTGGATTATTAGCTTAGTTGAAGATAAAATAGCTCCTTCTTCCATTAACCGAAAAATGGCCTCATTAAGAAGCTATTATAAGTTTTTAGTACGGTCAGGCATAATTTCAAACAACCCTTCTTTACGATTAAGAGCACTAAAAACGCCTAAACGATTGCCTCAGTTTGCACAAGAAACCGAAATGCAACGATTGTTTGAATCTGTTGATTTTGGCGATGACTTTTCAGGGGTAAGAGATCAACTTATTATAGAATTACTCTACGCAACGGGTATGAGGCGTGCAGAATTAATAAGCCTAAAGTTTGAATCGGTTAATATTAAAAAAAAACAACTAAAGGTGGTTGGAAAGCGCAACAAGGAGCGCATAATTCCGTTTAATATAGAATTAGCAAAGTTGCTTCAAAAGTATTTTCAATTGAGAGGTAGTGAGTTTATGAGCAAAGCCAATAATTTTTTACTTTTGACTAATAAAGGACAACCTTTATATGAAGCTTTTGTGTATCGAAAAGTAAAAAAATACCTAGGCTCAGTTACTTCCTTAGAAAAAAATAGCCCACATATTTTACGACATACATTTGCAACCCATTTACTAAATAATGGAGCAGAGCTTAATGCTGTAAAAGAATTGTTGGGGCATGCTAGCCTAGCCGCAACACAAGTTTATACCCATAACTCGCTTGATAAGCTAAAGAAAGTGTTTGAGAAAGCACACCCTAAAGCATAATTTTAAATTAATGTTAAATAAATAAACATATAAATATATATCACTATGAATGTAAAAATGCACTCAATTAAGTTTGATGCCGATAGCAAATTGCTTGACGTAGTTCAAAAGAAAATGGACAAACTAGACACTTTTTTTGATCGAATAGTTGATGGAGAAGTTTCTTTAAGAATCAATAATGAAGGCGTAAAAAACAAAACAGTAGAAATAAAATTAAATATACCTGGCGAGCAATTATTTGCGACAGCATCCTCTGCTTCGTTTGAAGCAGCAAGTGATGTAGCTACGCAGGCACTTAGAAAACAATTAAAAAGACATAAAGAAAAATCGATGAGCTATTAATCAGCCTAAGCTATTTTTATAAAAATGCTAAATGCAACAGAAAGTAAAAATCCTTCGCTCGCTAGCGAAGGATTTTTTTATAAATTAAAGGCTGATTTAATTTTATCTACATAATCAAGTTTTTCCCATGTAAATAACTCTACTTCTAACTCGATTTTTTTTCCTGCATTTTTAAATACCTTGGTAATTACCTTTGGCTCCCTGCCCATATGTCCATAGGCAGCTGTTTCTGAATAAATAGGGTTTCTTAACTTTAACCTTTGCTCAATGGCATAGGGGCGCATATCAAAAATCGTTTCTAATGTACGAGCAATATCTCCATCCGAAAGTTTATTGCCATTGGCATCTGTTATATTGGAAGTACCATAGGTATCCACATAAAGACCGCAAGGTTTAGCAACACCTATGGCATAAGAAATTTGCACTAGGGCCTCATCGCAAACCCCAGAAGCTACTAGGTTTTTAGCCATGTGCCGAGTTGCATAAGCGGCACTTCGATCAACTTTACTTGGGTCTTTGCCACTAAATGCACCACCGCCATGAGCCCCTTTCCCACCGTAGGTATCCACAATAATTTTACGACCTGTTAAACCACTATCTCCGTGTGGGCCACCAATTACAAATTTGCCCGTAGGGTTAATATGGTACTGAATTTTATCATTAAAAAGCGCCTGAATTTCAGCACTTAATTGAGCCTTTACATTAGGGATAACATATTCAATAATATCATTTTTAATAGTAGCCAACATCTCTTCATCAGGCGCAAAATCATCGTGTTGGGTAGAAACCACAATGGTATCTATTCTAATAGGCTTGTTATCATCGGTATATTCAATGGTAACTTGCGATTTTGCATCGGGGCGCAAATAATTAATTTTACCGCCTGCTCTACGAACTTTAGCTAATTCTATTAAAATTTTATGGGAGAGATCTAATGCCAAAGGCATATAATTTGCTGTTTCTTTGGTGGCATAACCAAACATCATTCCTTGGTCTCCTGCACCTTGCGCATTGGCTTTTGATTCAAAATCGCCTTCTGTTTTTCGGTCAACACCTTGGCTTATTTCTGAAGATTGTTCGTGGATAGCTGATAAAATGCCACATGAATGCGCTTCAAACATATACTCGCTTTTGGTATAACCAATTCTAGCAATTACTTCTCGTGTAATGGTTTGTACATCCAAATAAGTGCTGGTGTTAACCTCGCCTGCTAACACCACTTGGCCCGTTGTAACCAATGTTTCACACGCCACTTTTGATTGTGGGTCAAAGGCTAAAAAGTAATCTATTAAAGCATCAGATATTTGATCCGCCACTTTGTCGGGGTGCCCTTCAGAAACAGACTCAGACGTAAATAAGTATGACATTAATAGGTAAGGATTTAATAAGTATTGATTTTGAATCGACAAATGTAGCTAATTGATTTTTTAATTAGTTAGCAAAAAACAGAAAAACGGCAGGTTCTTTTCCAAGAACAATTTTTTTATTTAGCCATTGGCTAATACGCATAGTTTTAATGTATTCTTTTGAGCCAGTAATATCTTTGGCCACACATAATAAGGTATGCGCATTCAAATTTTTAAGAAGCAAATCAAAAGTTCTATCTGAGCGGTATGGGGTTTCAATAAACAATTGTGTTTGATGTTGGCTTTTAGCGATCTTTTCAAATTGTTTTATTTTTTGAGCAGCGTCTTTGGCATCAATGGGTAAATAGCCGTTAAAGGCAAACGATTGCCCATTCATGCCCGAAGCCATTAAAGCTAATAATAAAGAAGATGGGCCAATAAGAGGAACTACTTTCAATCCTAATTTATGTGCAATCCTCACTACTTGAGCCCCTGGGTCGGCCACTCCTGGGCAGCCTGCATCAGAAAGAACGCCAATGTTTTTGCCATGGAGTGCTGCTGTTAAATATTTTTCTGTTTCCGTTTCCTGCGTATCTTTATCTACTTTTTCGAACTGAAGAGAAGAAATATCAATACCTAATTTTAAACTGCTGATAAACCTCCTTGATTCACGGATTGTTTCTGCTAAAAATAACTTCGTATTTTTTACAACTTCAAGTACTTGAGCAGGCAAAACTTGGTTGGCCGTATTAGGTGAAATAACAGATGGGATAAGATAGATAATTCCTTTTTTCATGAACACTTGTTTTCTCTGTGTAACTTCATTTTTTTTGAGAATCTTTGTGGTATAACTTTGCGGCAAATTTATGTGCCTATTCAGCCGAGGTGCTTTCGAGATAAAAATAGTTGACTTTTTTGATAAACGAAGCTTATTTTTATTAGCATAGCACCGCTATGGTACTAAAAATAGCTAAAGTTTAGCGGGGAAAGCACTTTTTTTAGCCGGAATGACTCTTGGGTGAATAGGTGCAAATTTATACAAAGATTTGTTGTTATATTAATTAGAAAATCATTTATCTATAAATGAACTAATTTTATCCAAAAACGCCTCTGGCTTTTCAGCATGCACCCAATGGCTTGCTCCTTTTATTGTAACTAATTCTGAATATCGAAAATGCGTTTTAATTAGCATCATATCGTCATTCAAAATATAATTAGATAATTCTCCCCTAATAAATAAAGTTGGTTTATTAAAAATGGCGGTTGTAGGTAGTTGCTTGCCCACTTCTTTAATTTCTCTTTGTATTACATCTAAATTTATTTTCCACACAAATCCATTAGGTGTGCGTTTTAAGTTTTTTAATAAAAATTGACGAACACCTAATAAAGGAACATATTTAGCCAACGCCTTATCCGCATCTCCTCTTGATTTTAGCGTATTAAAATCAAGAGATTTTAAGCCTTCGATAATCGTATCATGACGAATAGGATATTGCTTTGGTGCAATATCTACAACAATCAGTTTATTAATCAATGCTGGGTATTGCGTAGCAAACAGCATGGCCGTTTTCCCTCCTAATGAGTGCCCAATTAAATCGAAATTAGTTATAAAATGGTCATCAACAAACTCTTTTAAATCAGCAACCATTGCCTCATAATTAAATACATTGCTATGAGGAGAATCACCATGATTTCGCTGATCGATCACATATACTTTTCTTTGCTCTCCTAGTGTTCGAGCAATGCTTACCCAATTATCAGACGAGCCAAATAAGCCATGTAAAATTATTAAAGGGGTGCCTTCCCCTACTTCTTTATAAGTTAGTTTCATATATAGGTTGCCTAAAAATCTAATTGTTGCAAGTACATTTGAATTGTATTTTCTAGGCCAAAGTATAAGGCATCACTAATAAGTGCATGCCCTATGGATACCTCGTGTAAAAAAGGAATTGATTGGGCAAAATAGTTGAGATTCTTTAAGTCTAAATCATGACCTGCATTAACTTCTAATCCAATTTCTTTTGCTTTTTGAGCCGCCAATACAAATGGTTTTACGGCTGTATTCTTATGAACCAAAAAATTTGCAGCATAAGGCTCTGTATATAGTTCAATTCTATTGCTTCCAGTGTTAGCGGCCCCTTCAATATTGTGTAAGTTGGTGTCAACAAAAATAGAAGAACGAATTCCGTTTGCGGATAACTCTTGTACTATTTCGGATAATTGTGCTTGATTTTTATGAGTATCCCAGCCAGCATTGGAGGTAAGTACATTTGGGGAATCAGGCACTAAAGTAGCTTGCGTTGGGTTTACTTTTAATACCAAATCCATAAATCGTTTATCAGGGTAGCCTTCAATATTAAATTCGGTAGTTACTATTTCTGATAAATCTAACACATCTTGATACGTAATATGCCGTTCGTCTGGCCTTGGGTGCACCGTAATGCCTTGAGCTCCAAATTTTTCAATATCTTTAGAAATTTGGACTACATTCGGGTTACTCCCACCTCTTGCATTGCGTAAGGTGGCAATTTTATTCACATTAACACTTAATCGGGTTGCCATATCAATAGAATTCCTATTTTTGCTGCAAGTTATTGATTTACCATCAAAATAATACAAGAATATGAGTCTTAAAGAAACAATTAATCAAGATATAAAGCAAGCGATGCTTGCAAAACGAAAGGCAGAATTAACAGCGCTTAGAAGCATAAAGGCGGCAATTTTACTAGCCGAAACGGAAAAAGGAGCAAAAGAAGAACTTTCTACAGATTTGGAAATGAAACTTTTAATGAAAGCAGCCAAACAACGAAAAGAAAGCGGAGAACTCTTTAAAAAAGAAGGGAGAGAAGATTTAGCTGATAAAGAATTTTTTGAGTATGAAATAATTTCTAACTACTTGCCCAAGCAAATGGAAGAAGCAGAAGTTAAAAATACCATTGAAGCCATTATTGCTAAAGTTGGTGCTTCAAATATGGCAGATATGGGTAAAGTAATGGGGGCAGCTACTAAAGAATTGGCAGGAAAAGCAGAAGGAAGAATGATATCAACTATTGTAAAAGAATTATTATCCAACTAAATGAATACCCTCGATATTATTTTATTAATTCCTATTATTATTGGAGCCTACGGAGGTTTTAAGAAAGGTTTTATAGTAGGCGTATTGTCTTTACTAGCGTTGGTGTTGGGCGTATTTGGGGGATTTTATTTTTTAAATTGGGGGATATCTATTTTAGTAACCGACTTTGGGCTTACCGGAAAAATGCTGCCAATATTAGCCTTTGTTATTATTTTTATTGGCATCATTATTAGTATTAATTTTATAGGAAAATTGCTAAAAAAGTTTATTCAAATGATATTGCTAGGCGGCATTGATAAAATGGCAGGAGCTTTAATGGGAGCAATTATGTGGTCGTTTATGATTTCTTCCCTAATTTGGGTGGCTGGAGTGTTTAAAATAAGTTTTCCGGCCGATTGGGAGCAAGGTTCTTTATTTTTAGGATATGTAAAACCAATGGCACCTGCGTTGGCATCAATGCTAGATGGTGTAATACCTGCAGTATCAGATTTGTTCGATGGGTTAGGTGAATTAATTGATTCTACTAGAGAATAAGTTAGAATTATAGAATAAGATGTATTAGTTTGGTGGCGACACCAATTTGTATATGGAACTAAAAGAAAAAAACGGATACAGTTATATTGATGAAGGAGAAGGACAAACCTTCTTACTTTTGCATGGGCTTTTTGGTGCGTTAAGTAATTGGGATAAAGTGGTTAATAAATTTTCGAAGCATTTCCGAATCATTATTCCTATGTTGCCTATTTATACACTACCTCTAAGAAAATCTGGGATTGAAGGAATTGCCAAATTTGTTACCGAGTTTGTGGATGAATTTGCACTGAATAATATGATTGTAATGGGCAACTCTTTAGGGGGGCATGTTGGTTTAGCATATATTTTACAACATCCCCAAAAGGTTGAAAAGCTTATTCTAACAGGAAGTTCAGGTCTCTTCGAAAATTCGATGGGAGGGTCTTTCCCAAGAATTCAAAGCTACGATTATGTAAAAGAAAAAGTAGGATATACTTTTTATGATCCTAATACCGTTTCGGAAGATTATGTGCAAGAAGTATATCAAACGTTTAAAAGCCCTCAAAAAACATTGCGTTTGATTGCTATTGCAAGATCGGCACAGCGGAATAATATGGCAGACCAGCTGCCCAGCATTAAAGCATCTGTTTTGTTAATTTGGGGATTAAACGATACTATTACTCCACCTGCGGTAGCACATGAATTTAACAAACTTATCCCTAATTCTAAGCTTCAATTTATCGATTATTGTTGCCACGCACCTATGATGGAGCAACCAAAACAGTTTAATAAAATTTTAGAAAATTACCTTTTAGCAAAATAAAATGCTAGCATCTGAGCTTATAAATGATATGATTCCGCCTTTAAAACTGACCGATACGATCGAGTTGGCTTTAACTTGGATGGATGAGTTTAGATGTAACCAATTAGCAGTTATAAATAAAGGAAAATTCTTAGGTTTAATTACACAAGAGTTAATTTTAGACCAAGAACCAAAGAGCACCTTAATTAGGGAGTTGGAATTGGAATGCAGCCATTGCAAAGTAGCTAAATCAGCCCATTTTTTTGATATTATTAAATTGGCATCAGGCAACAATATCGAACTTGTGGGTGTGGTTGATGAGGATAATGAGTACTTAGGTGTAATTACCATAAAAGATACGATTTTTGCATTTTCGCAAACATTAGCAGTTCAAACGATAGGTGCAATTATTGTTATTTCAATAAAATCAATAGATTATTCCTTATCAGAGATTAGTAGATTGGTTGAATCTGAAGGCTATAAAATATGGAGTAGCTCTATTAAAATCGACCAAGCAGATAAGGAATTATTGAAACTTACTTTAAAAGTAAATAGCGAAGACATACAACGTTTAATAGCAACACTTGAGCGATTTGGCTATAAAGTGATTGCCCAACTACAAACTAAGCCAAACCAAGATGCTGATAAAGAAAGAATTGATATTTTTTTTAAATATTTGGATTTATAGCTATGCAAAAAGTAGCAATCCATGGAAAGCCTTTTGCCAAAGAGGATAAACCAAAAATAGAGCAGTTTTTTAAGAAGTTAGCAACGTGTGACTTTAAGCCACTTCTATCAGAAGAATTTTATAGGATGTGTGTTGAGTCTGAACTTGAAAACATTGAAAAACTAAGTGTTTACCAGTCTAAAGAGGAACTTATAGATGTAAAATTCGCTTTTTCATTTGGTGGAGATGGAACGCTCTTAGATTTGCTAACCCATGTGGCTGAAAAAGAAATTCCAGTGATTGGTGTTAATATGGGGCGCTTAGGTTTTTTAGCTACTACTTCGTTAGATCAAATAGCTAACTCCATAGATGACCTTTGCCAAAACAAATATGAAATAGACGAACGAATCCTATTAGAAATGGAATCAGATCAAGAATTGTTTGAAGGAGAAAACTTTGCTTTAAATGATTTTGCTTTGTTAAAAAGAGACACCTCCTCTATGATAAAAGTAACGGTATTAATAGACGGAGTGTATTTGAATACTTATTGGGCAGATGGTCTAATTATTTCTACTCCAACAGGCTCTACGGGATACTCCATGAGTTGTGGAGGCCCTCTAGTATTGCCTCAATCTCATAATTTTGTTATTACGCCAGTTAGTCCACATAATTTAAATGCAAGGCCACTGGTCGTGTCAGATCATAGCGAAATCTCTTTCGAAATTGAAGCCAGAAGCCAAAATGTATTAATTTCCTTGGATTCGAGGTCAATGGTGGTGCCAACGGATGTTCAAATTAAGATTAGGAAGTTTAATAAATCAGGAAAATTGGTTAAATTTAAGAATTATAATCAGTTTGAAACAATGCGTAGTAAATTAAATTGGGGTAATGATTATAGAAATTGATTATAATTTTTTAATTTGTAAGGTATATTAAATACCTTTGTCATTATTATGATGCTGTAATTAAACGGCAATAAGAGGTAAATTATTTATATGAAACGACTCACAAAGTTATTTTTAACCCTACTGCTTGCTTTTACCGTATCGGTTGGGTTTGCTCAACTTAACAGTAAACAAATTAAGAGGAACAATAAAGCGAGATCGAATTTTAAAGGAGGCAAAAACTCGTTTACGAGCCAAAAAAAATATTTTTATATAGGCGCTGGGCTTAATTCCATGAACTACTTTGGAGATATTGCTCCTAAATCTAGAATTTTTAGCACTAAAATTTCTGCTACCCGCCCAGGGGCAGTTATTTTTGCAGGGTATAGGTTAGGGCCTAGGTACACTTTACAAGCCTCCTTATCTTATGGTCGCTTATTTAGCGATGATAATATAACCGCTAACCCAACAGGCGAAAACTCCAATTATAGGTATAAAAGAAACCTGCATTTTAAGAACGATATAATAGAGTTGGCAGTGGTAGGGATTTTTGACTTATTCAAAAATCAAGGCTCTTACTTGAGCAGAATTAACCTTACACCTTATGCTTTAATAGGAATAGCAGGATTTCATCACAATCCCAAAGCAATTGCACCTACTAGTAATGTACATACAGGAAATGCCATACCCGAAGGAGGTCAATGGGTTAAGCTGCAGCCATTAGGTACCGAAGGGCAGCATGCTGCCCTAGAGCCCACAGATGCTAACTTCGGCATTAAACCTTATAGTTTATGGCAAGTTTCTATACCATTTGGTTTAGGCGTACGTTATAGGTTAGGCGATGCCTTAGATATTTCATTAGACATTACGTTTAGATATCTGTTTTTTGATTATATAGACGATATTAGTCGTAATTATGTAGATTTAGGCACATTAGATGGCGATTTAGCCAAAGCAATGTCGGATAGGTCTATGGAGCCAACAGGAGCAAAATCTGGAACGGATAGAACACAGCATATATCTGGTTGGAATACCACAAACTATACTGGAAGAGACGGGAATTCCTATAATGTTGTTAATGGATTTGGGTCAGAGAGCCTTGCAAATAATAGAGGAGGAGCAAGCGATAATGACATTTATTACGTTACTAGCATTAAAATAAGTTATATTTTAGGTTCATCGTTTAGAAGAGCAAAATTCAGATAATTAAACATGATAAAAAGTATCATAATGGGAATTCAGTTAACACATTGGATTCCCATTTTTATTTTACTAATTTTTATTTCTTCGCCTGGGCTCTCCCAGAAAAAAGAAATTGGCGGAGGCATAGGAGTGCTTTCATACACAGGCGATTTATCTAGGAACGCCTTGCGAAACCCCATTAAACCTGCAGCCACTATTTTTTATAGATATAATATACGAGATTATTTAAGTATAAGAACCTCTTTTATAGCAGGGAAATTAGCAGGAACAGATACAAAACCAATAGATGCATTTTCAGTTGCAAGAAATAGTTCGTTTGATATATTTTTGTATGAATTTGCCACAGGGGTAGAATATTATTTTCTAGATTTTAGAAGCAAAAATGCTCCTCAAAACTGGTCGCCTTATTTTTATGGTGGGCTAGGTCTTTTTGGCATGTTGGGGCATCAAAATAAAACGGCTACTTATAGCACCGTACAAATGGCTGTTCCATTAGCCTTTGGCATAAGGTATAGAGCAACACCTAAGTGGTCATTTTCGCTTGAGGCTGGCATCCGGGCTACTTTTTTCGATTATATCGATAATATTTCAGAAGGTGATTTATTTATAAAAAACTACCAATACGGAAACTCAAAAGAGAACGATAAATATTACTTTGCAGGTTTTAGTCTTAGTTACACCTTTTATAATGTTATTTGTCCCACACTTCCAATAAAACAAGGATATAGAAGACGTTAACCTGCACTTTAATCATGTATTCTCAATTATTTAAGATATTTTTGCACGTTATAATAAAAATTACAAGTATTTAATACGTGACTAATTTTAACAACATACCCAAACACATTGCCGTTATTATGGATGGCAACGGAAGGTGGGCAAAAAAAAAGGGTGCAGCAAGAATATTTGGACACAGAAATGCCATTAAAGCAATTAGAGAAACCGTTGAAGGATGTGCAGAGTTAGGAGTTAAATACTTAACACTTTTTGCATTTTCAACCGAAAATTGGGGAAGACCCAAAGAAGAAGTAGATGCGCTAATGGAATTATTAATAGACTCGTTAAGAAAAGAGTTGCATACACTAATGAAAAATAATATTCGTTTAGAAACCATTGGAAACATTAGTGGATTACCTAAGCGATGTGTAAGAGAATTAGAAGAAGATGCCAAGGCTTCGGAAGATAACACGGGATTAACCCTAATTTTAGCGTTAAATTATAGCGGTAGAGCAGAGTTAGCAAAGGTTACCAAAGAGATTGCCTTAAAGGCAAAAAAAGGAGAGATTGAAATAGATGCTATTGACGAAGCCATTATCGACAACCAATTATCAACAACCAATTATCCAGATCCAGAACTGTTGATTCGAACAAGTGGAGAGTTGAGGCTGAGTAATTTTATGTTATGGCAATTAGCCTATACCGAACTGTATTTTACAGATGTACTATGGCCCGATTTTAGAAGGAAACATTTATATGATGCTTTAAATGATTTTAATAAACGAGAAAGGCGATTTGGTAAAACCAGTGAGCAGATAAAGGAGTGATGATGAAGAAAGTAATTCTTAGTTTAATACTATTTACAATAGTTGTATTATCTGCAACTGGTCAGATAAGGCGAACTCGTTCACAACAACCTGCCGCTACTAAATCAGGAATTGATTACAGCAGACCTCAAGAGTATGAAATTGCCAATATTAAAGTAACAGGAACCACTTACCTAGATGGCAACACGTTGGTGTCACTTACAAGTTTAAAAGTGGGCGATCGGATTAAAATTCCTGGAGATGATATTAGCAATGCCATAAAAAAATTATGGAAGCACGGGCTAGTTGGGGATGTAAAAATATTGATTGAAAAAATAGAAACAGGAAAGGTCTATTTGATTGTTGAACTTACGGAACGCCCAAGGCTATCAAAATTTTCGTTTGAAGGCGTAGCCAAAGCGCAAAAAGCAGATTTAAAGGAGCTAATTGCACCTTATAGGGGCAAGGTTTTAACCGATGCAATGGTAAATATTGCCAAAAATAATGTACGCAAACATTATGTTGATAAAGGGTTTTTAAATTGCGAGGTTTTTATTACTAAAGAAAAAGACACTTTATTATCGAACCACGTGCGCTTAAATATTAAAATCGAGAAAAACCCAAAGGTTAAAATCGACCGTATTTATATTGATGGTGTAGAAGATATAGGCTTAGGAAAAATTAAAGGAAAAATGAAAAATACCAAGGAGCGTGTACGGCTCTCCTTGTTTAAAGATTTAGCTTATCGTACCACCCATTTAAACCCCAAATCATTTATTTTGGATAGCAAAAAAATGGATGGGAAGGCCCTCTTAGATTATTTTACTAGGCATGTTAATGTCAATATATTTAAGTCTTCAAAATTTGTAAAAGCCGACTTTGAAGAAGATAAAAAGAGCATTGTAAATTACCTTAATTCTAAAGGATTTAGAGATGCTACTATTGCTAAAGATTCTATTTTTAAAACAGATACTAGCTCCATCGCCATTTATTTAAAAGTGGAAGAAGGTGAAAAGTATTTTTACAGAAACATTATATGGTCGGGTAATTATGTATATGATGATGCTCAATTACAAAGAGTATTAGGCATAAAATCAGGCGATGTATATAATAAGGAGGAGATGGATAAGCGCTTGCAAATGAATCCGCAAGGGGTAGATATTTCAGGTCTTTATATGGATAATGGCTATCTGTTTTTTAATATCCGACCTGTAGAAATTGCTGTTATTGGAGACTCCATTGATATAGAAATGCGAATTTATGAAGGAGCACAGGCAACGGTAAATAAAGTTATTATTACAGGTAACGACCGTACAAACGACCACGTTATTAGAAGAGAACTACGAACAATGCCTGGTGATTTATTTAGTAGAACCAACATTATTCGTGATCAACAACAATTAGGCGCATTAGGTTATTTTGATCCAGAACAAATCCAAATTAACCCCGTTCCAAATCCAGTTGATAATACGGTAGATATTGAGTATAAATTAGTAGAGCGCCCCAATGACCAAATAGAGCTTTCTGGTGGATGGGGCGGAGTATTTGGCTTTGTAGGCACACTAGGGCTAACATTTAATAACTTCTCGTTAAGAAACGTACCTCATTTCGAAAAATGGCATCCATTACCTGTAGGTGATGGTCAGAAACTTTCGATTAGAATGCAAGCAAACGGTAGGCAGTTTCAAAGCTATACGGCTTCATTCACAGAACCATGGCTAGGAGGCAAAAAACCAAACTCATTCACAGTTAGTTTTAATACATCTATTCAAAATACAGAGGCAAGGTTTAGCCCAATAGGAGCAGGTTCATTTACAGTAAACTCGGCTACTGTGGGCTTAGGGAGAAGGCTTACTTGGCCAGATAATTATTTTACACTAAGTAATTCACTCTCTTATAAAGTGTATAAGCTTGATAATTACTTTCAACAAATTGGCGCACTACCTTTTAATACAGGTGTATCCAATACATTTTTATTCACATCAACATTGGCGCGAAGTAGTATTGATAACCCTATGTATCCAACATCAGGATCCACAGTTTCTTTATCTGCGAGTTTTACACCCCCATTTTCTAGGTTTAACGATTTGGATTATAATACTGCAAGCCCCGAAGAAGTTAATAAATGGGTAGAGTACATGAAGTTTATGTTTGATGCTAAATACTATCTTAAATTAGTGGGAAAATTAGTGTTAGAGTCAAGAGTGCATTTTGGCTTTATGAACACCTATTCTCCTGACAGGGTGCCTGTAGGGCCTTTTGAACGATTTAGAGTAGGAGGCGATGGACTTGCAGGTCAAAATTTTATATTAGGTACCGAAATTATTGGACTTAGGGGCTATGAGAATGGAGCAATTAAGCCTATCGACCAGTATGATGCTACATTTAGAGGCACATATGGAGGCACTATATATGCTAAATATGCCATGGAGTTGAGGTATCCAATTACCACAGGAGCGGCAGCCACCATTTATGTGTTATTATTTGGAGAGGCAGGCAATAGTTGGGATAATTATCAAATATTTAGCCCATTTGACACCTATAAAACGGCTGGGTTTGGCGCTCGTTTGTTTATGCCTGCTTTTGGTCTCATCGGATTAAACTGGGGATATGGGTTTGATATACTTCCAGGCCAGACAGAACCAAGTGGTATGCATTTTCAATTTACTATTGGGCAGCAATTAAGATAATATTTAGCATGGAAAAATCAATTTTTACATTTGTTTTTATTATTTTGGCAGCGTATTTGCTACCCACCCAATTATTAGCACAAAAATTCGGGTATGTAAACACTAATTTTATTCTGAAGAAAATGCCAGAGTATAACGAGGCTAAAGCTGAAATTGATAAACTCGCCTCTGCTTGGCAAAAAGAAATTGAGGATATGCAAATTGAAATTGACAATATGCATAGTAGCCTAAAGGCAGAAGAAGTTTTGCTAACAGTTGAAATGAAAGAAGATAGGTTAAAGGCAATTACAGAACGTGAAACTGCCCTTAAAGAGTATCAGACAAAAGTTTTTGGGTTTGATGGATTATTTTTTTTAAAGAAAAAAGAGTTAATTAAGCCTGTACAGGATAAAGTATTTGATGCCGTTGAGAAAATGGCTCACGAACATAAATTGCAAATTGTATTTGATAAGTCTGGTGAACTAGTTATGATTTATACAGACCCTGTGCATGATTATACCGATTTTGTATTAGAAGAGTTAGAGTTAGGAGACCCTAATGATGTTTTAGATAAATAAATAAAAATGAAGATGAATAAATTAACGTATGTTGTAATGCTAGTTGCCATTTTAGGGAGTACCGTAGTAATGGCGCAATCGCAAAAAATTGGTCATATGGATATGCAATATGTACTAAGTGCTATGCCAGAAATGAAACAAGTGCAATCTCAATTACAAACCTTACAAGGTCAATTGGAGAAGCAGGCTGCTGCAAAGCAAAAGGATTTTGAAGAAAAGTATAATCGTTACGTTGCTGAAGGTAATACAATGGCAGAAGCCATTCGTGTTGATTTAGAAAAAGAGCTATCTACTATGCAGCAAAGTGCACAAGAGTTTGCTACTAGTGCGCAACAAACATTGCAGCAAAAAGAGCAACAATTAATGCAACCAATGTACGATAAAATTGGTACGGCTATTAATGAAGTAGCAAAGGAAGGCTCATACGCCTACATTATTAATGCAGGCGTACCAGGCTTAGATGTATTATATTTTGCAGACCCAGTTAATGATGCCTCAAATGCAGTGCTTAAAAAAATGGGAATTACTCCTCCTGCGGCAGCACCTACTAACTAAAAAATTAAATTTTGGTTACAAACCCGAACCTCTTTGCTTGCAAAGGGGTTTTTTATTTCAAATTGATTTTTATCTTTAAGTATGATTTCTCCTCCTTTACTTAAACCTGGCAATAAAGCAATCATTATTGCCCCATCTGGGAAGGTTCCAGAGCAGGGAATTGACAGAGCAGTGGATGTTCTACAACAATGGGGTTTAGGAGTAAGCTTAGGGAAGCATGTATTTGCATCTACGGGTGTTTTTGCAGGAACTGATGCAGAAAGACAATCTGATTTTCAAAAAGCATTAGATGACCCCGAAATAAGGTTGATTTTATGTGCTCGTGGAGGTTATGGACTTACAAGATATGTTGACAAGCTTAATTTTAAAGCGCTGAAGCAAAATCCTAAATGGATTGTTGGGTTTAGCGATATTACCGCTTTGCAATTGGTTTTAGCTAAAAATAAAATACATGCCATTCATGGCCCTATGGCAACATCATTTGATAGAAGTGGGACAGAAAAATCCATACAATCTTTATACGAGCTACTGTTTAAGGGTTACTCAAATATAGAGTCTAAACAACAACAACTTAGAAAAGGGGAAGTTCAAGGCAATGTTATTGGAGGCAACCTTTCCTTAATCTGCGAGAGCCTTGGTACATCCTCAGAAATTGATACACAGGGCAAAATTTTGGTTTTAGAAGATGTAGGAGAATATTACTATCGAATAGATCGTATGTTAAACCAATTAGCAAGGGCAGGTAAACTGAGCCATTTAAAGGGTTTAGTAATCGGCAGTTTTAATGATTTACTACATGGGCATACCGCTTTTTCAGAGTCTGTAGAGGATATGATTATTAGGCTAACTAGCCATTGGGAGTATCCTATTGCAGTAGGTATGCCTTTAGGCCATCAGCCTGAAAACTATCCATTTATTCAAGAAGCGGAGTATCGTTTAATAGTGGCAGATGATTATGCACTTTTGCAATTATCAGGAGTGTAAACCCAAATCTGCTAGGCTAAAGTAGTTGTTTACGAAGACTATGTTTTGCTAATTGTAAACACAAATTTTGCGCCTTGGCTCTCAGAGGGTTCTACCCAAACATCACCATTTGTTTCTAACAGTAATTTTTTTACAATAGCCAACCCAATACCAGAACTCTCTTTATCTGCCTTTTTGAGATTTTCAAATAAATCAAATATTTTTTCTTCATATTCCTGCGCTACTCCAGGGCCATTGTCTGCAATCGAAATTTCAAAACAGGTGTCTTTTTCATTAAATGATACATGTATTTTACACAGTTGTTTATCATTAAACTTAACAGCATTGCTTAA
>CAZGDC010000007.1:0-40193 GCA_964524405.1 uncultured Roseivirgaceae bacterium | reverse complement strand
ACTTTACTCTCTTTTAGTTTATTAGCGTCTTTATTTTTATAACTTTCAATTTGCATGGCTATCAGTTCGAACACCTTCGCTTTTAAAAAGATTTTTTTGGCTATTCCATCCAAACTATTAGACTCTAACTCATTTAGTATCGTATATAATTCAATTGTAGTGGGTGTAATAATATCTTTATCCGATATTTTTTTAACTTGGTAATTAGTTGAAAATTCATTTTTTTCAAAAAAACGTTGTGGCATTTTTATTTTTATTTCTTTAAATAATTTCCCCCCTACAACCCTACTATACCCTTTAAATGTATTTATGCACGCCAAGTATCCCTCTTGATTTTCATAATATATTTTATTATTAACTCCTGCAATCGATAATACTTTTTCTCCTTCGAGTAAAAAAGATAACTGAATATAATCGTCATTAGATTTATTATAAAACAATAGATCTTTTTTTAGTAAAAATCTATTTATTACTATTTTAAAGGATTCCATCTCAAAAATTATAATAGACCCCGTTCCATACCTGGGCAATATATTATACTGTTTATACGATAATCCTTCGTATATATAGCCCTCTTTTTCAATGGCTATAAATTCTTTAATGCTTGATTTATTAGTAATTAAATCAAACACCTCACAGTTTGCAAAATCACGTCTTTTTTTTATCATTTTACGTCATTTAGTTTTAATGCTTGTGTTTTATTATTGCAATTCTACTATTTAGAATTGTTCTAAATAACAAGTATAAAACAAATACTCACTCTTAAAAAATTATTTGATGTAATTTGTATAACCCTCTTTTATACAGATACTTATCAAATGGTTTTTTTAATGAAAAAATTATTGAAAATGAAAAAAACAATTACACTCTTATTAATTATGTTTTCCGCTACAACCATGTATGCACAAAGTGGGCGTATAAAAGGAATGATTTTAACGCAAGAAAATGAACCAATACCGTATGTAAATATTAAAATTGTTGGCACTAGCCAAGGAGCCACAACAAACGGTTTAGGAGAATATGAAATTAAAAATTTAAAAGCAGACACTTATACACTTACCGTTTCTTATGTAGGATTTAAAACACAAGAACAAAGTATTACTATTTCTAGCAATCAAACGCTTACGTTAAATTTTACCCTTCAAGAAGATAAAATGAAACTTCAAGAGGTGGAAATTATTGGAAGAAAAGCAACGTCTTATAAAAACGATGCTACGTTTGCGGCCACCAGAACAGCCACTGCCATAAAAGATATACCACAAGCGGTAAGCTATGTTACCAAAGAAATTTTTGCCGATCAGCAGGCATATCGAGTAAACGATATTATAAAAAATGTGAGTGGCGTTAATCAATATTCGTGGTACGATGATTTTTCTTTTCGAGGATTTCGATCTGGAGAAACCTATATAAATGGCTTACGGGTAATGGGTTTGTTTGGACCACAACCCTTGCTTGTAAATATAGAACGAGTAGAAGTACTAAAAGGTCCCGCTTCTGCTATGTTTGGTAATGCCAGTCCAGGAGGCACTATGAATAGGGTAACTAAAAAGCCTTTAGAAGAAGACAGAAGATCAATTAATTTTACTACAGGTAGTTTTAATACACTACGAGCTACATTGGACTTTACAGGTGCAATGAACGAAAAAAAAACCTTATTATATAGGCTTAATCTTGGTTATGAAAACGCAGATTCTTTCCGAGATTTACAAGAGACAAAAACCTATATGATAGCACCATCAATTACATTTAAACCCACTGAAAATACCAGTGTTAATTTTGATTTGGTTATACAAAAATTTGATGGAAAGTTAGACAGAGGCCAACCTATTTTTGGCGCAACGGCTGGCACGCCTATTGATGACCCTAATAATACGCCTATCAACTTTGCCATTGGAGCCACCAATGATTACCATAGAAGTGATGTTAATTATTTTACCCTCTCCTTAAATCATAGGTTTAACGATAACATCTCCTTCAACTCATCGTATATGAGGTATTTTAATGAAGAAGATTTATTTGAACATCGTACATCCAATAGATTTGCATTAGATTCTAGTGGCAATGAAATACCAACATTAATGGGTATGCGAATTTCAGCTAGGCAGCAAAAGAGAGTGGTTGATAATATTGTTAATTATTTTGTTATTAGAGCCGAAACAGGAAAGCTAAGCCATCAATTATTAGTAGGCTTTGATTATGCCCAACAAGCTCGACCAATAGGTGGTGCAAGTATTTGGACTGGCAGTAATGAATACCTAAAGCTAGATGGTAGCGTAGGCAAGTTTAAATCTGAAAATGTCGCGGATTTTCAATTAGATGCAGATGGAAACCCTGTACCTAATATTCCACATTTCGATTTAGTAAACCCTACTTATACCTTGGCGTATCCAAGCGATTATATACTTAATCGTAGAAGTTATGATGCGCTTAAATATTATACTACGGGCTATTATGTACAAGACCAAATAACCATTAATAAATTACAGGTTTTATTAGGACTTAGATATAACACTTACACAGATTTGATAGATTATAACACCCCCGATGAAGAAAAGCTTGTGCAAGAAAAATTTATACCAAGGGTAGGTGTTGTTTATGCTATTACAGGCAACATAAATGCCTATGGCACCTATACCGAAAGTTTTGAACCACAAAGGGTTAATAATATGGATGTTGATAGAGGAGGCCCATTTGACCCTTTACAAGGAAATATGGTTGAACTTGGATTAAAAGGAGAATTTTTTAATAAAAGATTAGCCGCAAACTTAGCAGTGTATAGCATTACGCAAAAAAACGAATTATTTGAAGACCCTAATGATTTGCAAAAACTAATTCAAATAGGAGAGACTTCCTCAAAAGGGGTAGAACTAGATGTAATGGGCAGCATTAGCTCAAATTTTAGCATTATTGCTAATTATGCCTTTAATGAAACAGCCATAGAGTATGCTCCCGAAGGATCTAGCTTCTCAGCAGGCGATGCAAGGCCCAATGCACCCAGACATCAAGGAGGCGTTTTTGCAAAATACATATTTAGCAAAGGTATTTTAAATGGTATTAGCTTTAATGCAGGCACAAATTTTGTGTCGGAACGAAATTCTAGTAATGGACCAGAACTTATTTTTCCTTCGTACCAAGTAGTAGATTTTGGTGCTAGTTATGAAGTGGATAGGTTTGTACTTAGATTAACCATAAATAATGTATTAGATAAAACACATTGGGTTGGTGGATATAATTATGTAAGAATGTTTCCAGGTGCACCACGACACTATTTATTAAGTGTTGGGTACACATTTTAATCGCAGGGCGATAGCCCATTTGGTTTAATTCCCCGACCCTTTGGGTCGGAAACAACTTTGTTTACGTAGTAAACTCCTACTGATACCCCGTCAGCTTGCTGCGGGGTTATTCATTAAATGAACATAAAAGTCACTAAAAAAACATTTTTTAAAATCCATAGTTGGATAGGTATTAAGTTAAGCATACTATTTTTTATAGTATGCTTTTCTGGTACTATGGCCACCCTAAGCCATGAAATGGACTGGTTGTTTATCCCTAGTATGCGGGCAAGTCCGCAAAAAGAATTGGCTTCCAAAAATGTAATTGTTTCTAACATACAAACGTTGTACCCCGATGGAAAAATTGGGTATTGGAAAAAACACGAAGAGGCTTATTTATGCGATATTGTTTATGTAACCGTTGATAAAAAAACCACTTATGTCTTTGCCAATCCCTACACAGGGCAAATACAAGGAAGTGCGAATTTAACCTTTCAACGTTTTTTTAGAGACTTACATTATTACCTTTTTATACCAAATCAAATAGGAAATTTTATGGTGTTAACCTTTGGTTTTCTGCTGCTTATTTCACTAATAACTGCATTGTTTTTCTTTAAAAAATGGTGGAAGAAACTATTTATACTCCAAACGGGTAAAGGAGGGCTGGTTTTTTTTAGAAGCTTTCATAAGCTTATTGGTTTATGGTCAATCCCCTTTACCTTACTATTTTCTATTACAGGAATTTGGTATTTTATTGAGCGAGCCAACATCGGAGGCATTGGTAGAGAGGCAAACCCAAGATCACCAAAGATTACAACTTTTGATGCTGAAATTGACAGTACCATTAATTTTAGCTACGCACTCGATTATGATAAGGTTGTTGAAATTTCCAAACAAGCGATTCCTTCGCTTAAATCTGAGTATATAGCCATTAGCCCTGCCGTTAGCTATAAAAATACTATCTATGTAAGAGGAAAATCAGACGTGCCACTGGTAAGGCAACGTGCCAATAGGGTGTATATAAATCCACACACGTATGAAGTAGTAAAAGTGCAAAACGCAAAAGATATAAGCACTATAATGTGGATTAACGACATTGCGGATCCTCTCCATTTTGGTTATTGGGGTGGATTAATAACCAAAATAATATGGTTTATTTTTGGATTGGGCATCTCCTCTTTAGTGCTTTCGGGTATTTGGATGACGCTTAAAAGAAAAACCATAAGTACTAAAAAAACAAAAAATTTAGGTGTATGGAAATATATAAATTGGTCTATTTATGCCATAATGATGTACTTTATGTACGACAAACTAATTACAAGGTATCAAGCATCGGTTATTGGTATTATTGTTATTAGTATTGGGTGGCTAATTTTTATTGGGTTGGCCTATTATATTTTTATATATCGCTTGCATAAATCCATTGACAAATCATGAGGGATAAATACAGCCTCCAACTAATACCCCCTTTGCTTTTTTAAAAGGCTTGTAATGCGAGGTAAAAAAACTGTTTTGAAGAAGCGTTTCGTTTCAAAAAAATCACTTATAAATTTCATTGAGCAACCCTGCCAATCGAATGCCTGCTTCTTTTAATCTACGATGAACGTGGGCTTTATTATCATATACGTAACGATAGGTTAAATTATTCTTCCCTTTTGTATTGTAAACAGAAGAGCGTAATGCTTTTGATTCATTTGCCCAATCTAATGGAGTTGAGTTTTGAAGTTGCTCAATTTCTCCCTTTTTATTATGATCTAGCATACCAGCAAACTCTGTGAAGCTTAGCTTTTCATTATCAATCATTCCCGAATCCCATACCCTATGAAGGTTGGATTTTTTCCAAAAGAATTTAAGTTTAACATCATTCCCTCCTCTGTCTTCGCCATTACCAACGTGCAAAGGTTGGTGAATATCGCCTACTAAATGTATAAGGATTCTTAAAGCAAATTTTTCTTCGTCTAAGGTCAAGGTGTCCGACTTTAACTGCCCTGTAAAATTAGAAAGGGCCCAAATAATATCTTTCTCTTCAGGTGTGCCTGCATGTGCATAGGTTTTATCATTAGGAATGGTGCAATAATGCCAAGGTTTCATATAATTATAACTTGGTTCTGCTTTAACAAAATCCATCCAATTAGCATTATGAGCTAATCCATTATGGCCAAATACGCGATGTAAATTCTTTTTTGCTTTTCCACTAAGGTGTTTTTGGGCAATTTCGCCTATAACTCTGTGCCCTGTTAACCCCCAACTTATCGCATTAAAAGATATAAACAAGGCGAATACAAACATCACTTTTTTTATCATAGCAATTTATTTTATAATTATCTCGTAAATATAATAAAATCTAACTTTGCAGAGTTTTATTAGAGGCACTAATTAGTGCTTGTCTATAAAATCGGTGTCTGATTCAGAAAGTTGGCTATCAAGGCTTATGCAGTCTAAAAAACGGAGTTTACTGGTGTAAATAGGCATAGCCGAGTATTTTTTAGACAAGCGTAACGCAGATAGCCAACTTTATGGACAGACTCTAATTATATACTTTTAATCTGGTATAATGTATAAAAAAACTAAAACTTTGGGCAGGAGTAGTTCCGATAAAACACCTATATGAAAAAGAAATAACAGACCCTAATTTAGCATTAAATTTAGCTACCTCTCTTTCTGTTATAAAACGAACAAATAATGACGAACGAACATTTTCGAAAATCTGCTCATGAAATGGTTGATTGGATGGCCGATTATATGGAAAATACAGAAAACTATCCTGTTAAATCTCAAGTTAAGCCAGGTGATATAAAAGCTCAATTGCCCAATCTTCCTCCGCAAGAAGGGGAAACAATGGAAACCATTTTTAGTGATTTTAAAAAGGTAATTATGCCGGGGGTTACTCATTGGCAGCATCCTTCTTTTCATGCGTATTTCCCAGGCAATAGTAGTAAGCCATCGGTATTGGCCGAAATGCTAACGGCAACACTTGGAGTACAAGCAATGATTTGGAATACCTCTCCCTCCGCAGCAGAATTGGAAGAACTGATAATGGAGTGGTTTAAAGAAATGATGGCTTTGCCCAAAACATGGGCAGGGAGTATTCAAAACGGGGCCTCTGATGCTACCCTAAACGCCATTTTAACAGCCAGAGAAAAAACAAGTGGGTTTACAACCAATCAAAATGGTGTTACACATAATAGGCTGAGAGTATATTGCTCTGAACACGCACATTCTTCCGTAGATAAAGCCATGGCGATTGCAGGTTTAGGTAAAAACAACTTAGTTAAAATTGCGGTAGATAAGACATTTGCTCTTATACCCAGCGAATTAGATAAAGAAATTCGAAAAGATATAGAAGCAGGTTTAACCCCTTTAATGGTAGTAGCTGCCATTGGAACAACAAGCACCACAGCCATAGACCCTTTAGCGCAAATTGCCATCATAACTAAAAAGCACAACTTATGGCTACATATTGATGCTGCTTTGGCAGGAACGGCACTTATTTTACCCGAAATGCGTTGGATGGTAAATGGTATAGAAAAGGCAGATTCTATTGTTTTTAATCCACATAAATGGATGTTTACTAATTTCGATGCTTCGGTCTATTTTGTAAAAGATAAGGAAGCTTTGATTCATACATTTGCAGAATCGCCTGAGTATTTAAAAACGAAAGTAGATGGTGATGTAACCAATTATCGCGATTGGGGTGTGCCGCTTGGCAGAAGGTTTAGAGCACTTAAACTGTGGTTTGTTATAAGAAGTTTTGGAGTTAAAAAATTGCAAGAAAAGATAAGAGAGCACATACAGTTGAGCCAAAATTTTAAAGGATGGATTAATGAATCTCCTATATTTGAGTTGATGGCTCCCGTTGAGTTAAACACCATTTGTTTTCGGTATGCTAACGCAGCTAAAACAAAAGAAGAAATTAATGCTATAAGCGAACGACTTTTAGACAATATTAATAACTCTGGAAAAGCTTATTTAACACATGCCAAGCTTAATGGGTGGTTTACTATACGAATGGTAATTGGGCAAACCAATGTGGCGCAAAAACATGTTGATAAGGTTACTAACCTTATCGCGGAATTAATTAAAAAATTAACAGTGTAATTAAATGTAATGCTAAGGATTATTCTACTTTTATTTTTTAGCTCATTGCTATGTGCAATTGCTCCAACATCTTTTGCGCAAAAAAGTAATGGGCTTATAAGCCATGACAGTATAATGGCGTTGAATAAAAAAGCATTTGCATTGATTTTTAATGATATTGGGCAAGCAGATAGCCTTTCGAATATGGCCTATCGCCTAGCGTTATTTCATCAAGACTCGGTTGCCCTTGCACGTGCCACATCGGTGATTGGAAGCGTTAATTTGGGACACGCTAAATATAATTTAGCATTAAAATGGTATTTTAATTCGCTTATTAAATACGAAAATTTACAAGATACGCTTGGTATAATAACGTGCTATAATAACATTGCCGAAGTGTATAAAAAACTTAAATACCATGAGAGCTCTCTCATGTACTTGCACCGAGCAAGAAATTTGATTATTTTCCTTACTAAGGAAACAAACAGCAGTATATTAAATAATTTAAACATAGCACACGTATTTATTAATATAAACAAAAATGACTCGGCAATATATTACCTTGATATAGCCCAAAAAAAGGCGAAGAGGAACGCTAGCATTAAAGTGGTTTCTCTTATGAATTATTTATACGCTAAGTTGAAAAAAAACAATGGACAACTTGAACAGGCCATTGTTTACATAGAACAAAGTATTCATTTTGCTTCATTAACCAACAACCAACTACAATTGGCCGAGGGTTATGTGCTTTTTGGAGAAATAAAAATGGCTGAGGGAAAGGTTAAAGAGGCGAAAGATAAATTGGGAAAAGCATTAATAATGGGAAAAAAACATGGCTATGATAACATAGAGATTAATGCCTTACAAAGGCTATACCAAATAGCACTATTGGAAGAAGATATGCCTCAATCTTTTACGTATCTATTAAAATACTCCGAACTAAAAGATGTTATTTATGATGTTTCCGTCTCAAGGCAGGCTGCGGAGTTTGAAACCGTGTATGAGCTGGAAAAGCTGGGAAAAGAAAATTTATTACTTCAAAAAAAACAAGATTATAGCAGTAACATAATTAAGTATCAAATTGCCTTTATTGGAGGAGTAATTTTTGCACTTATAGTGGCACTTTTTTTGCTATTAGCCATTAATAAGCAACGAAAATTTTTAAAGGTAGCCAATGCGGAGCTATTAGTTAAAAGAAAGCAGGTGGAGTATCAAAAGAAAAAACTCGAAAAACAATCTAAAACCACGGATGCTCTGAATAAAGAATTAACGCTTTTAAATAAAAATTTAGATACTCGAGCGCAAGAAATTGCTCGTGAAATAGAAGTTAAAAATAAAAAAATGAACAAATATGCGTTTATGAATGCGCATAAATTACGCGCCCCTATTGCCAGTATTCTAGGTCTAATTAATCTTTTTGGAAAAGACATAAGTGCTAAAGATGAAGAACTAATGATAATAATGCTGAAAGAATCTGCTCATAAATTAGACCATGTGGTGCATGAAATTAGGGATGTAATAGATGGGTAATACCATTTTAATTTTGAGATGTCGCAATAATTAGGTTGAATTATTTTTTACAATATCGAGGCAAAATAATATAGCATAACTGGTTATAGTATATTATTTTAACAATGAGAGTGTAAAAAAGAATCAATCTAGTGCGGCATCTCAATGTTAATATGGTATAATAAATTCATTGCTAAAATGCACCTATTCACCCAAGAGTCATTTCGGCTGAATAGGTACGCTAAAATCAATAATTGATACCATTTGTTTATTGATACTTTATTTATTGCTGCTTAATTTAAGAGAACCACTACATTTGCCAAAATTTTAATCCAAAATAATATGCAACGAGACGAAGCCATATTTAATCTTATAAGGCAAGAAAAAGAACGCCAACAAAAAGGGCTGGAATTAATTGCCTCTGAGAACTTTACATCTCCCCAAGTAATGGAGGCTATGGGCAGTGTACTTACTAATAAATATGCAGAGGGGTTGCCTAAAAAAAGGTATTATGGAGGCTGCGAAGTGGTTGATGAGGTAGAACAATTAGCCATTGATCGAGTGAAAGAATTATATGGAGCATCGTGGGCAAATGTGCAACCACACTCTGGCGCACAGGCTAACGCAGCTGTAATGCTAGGAGTATTAGAGGCAGGCGATAAAATATTAGGGTTTGATTTATCCCACGGTGGTCATTTAACACACGGCTCTCCTGTTAACTTTTCTGGCAAATTATACAACACCTCTTTTTATGGGGTAGAAGAGGCTACGGGTAGAATTGATTGGGATAAGCTAAGAACAACAGCTCGAAAAGAGAAGCCAAAATTAATAATATGTGGTGCATCTGCCTATAGTCGCGATTGGAATTATGAGCATATAAGAGAAACAGCAGATGAAATTGGTGCATTAGTACTTGCCGATATATCACACCCATCAGGCTTAATTGCCAGAGGGTTATTAAACGACCCACTAGAGCATTGCCACATAATTACTACTACTACCCATAAAACCCTACGAGGGCCACGTGGAGGAATGATAATGCTAGGCGAAAACATTGATAACCCCTGGGGTAAAACCACGTTAAAAGGAGTGGTTAAAAAAATGTCGGCTATTTTAGATAGCGCTGTTTTTCCGGGTACACAAGGAGGCCCATTGGAGCATGTAATTGCGGCAAAAGCCATCGCCTTTGGCGAAGCTCTAAGTGATAAATACTTAGAATATGTAATTCAGGTACAAAAAAATGCACACACCTTGGCTGAAGCGTTTAATGCAAAAGGATATAATTTAATCTCAGGAGGAACGGATAATCATATGATGCTTATCGACCTTAGAAATAAAGAAGTAACGGGTAAGCAAGTTGAAAATGCGTTAACCAAGGCGAATATTACCATTAATAAAAACATGGTACCATTCGATACACAGTCTCCATTTATAACTTCTGGCATTAGAGTTGGCACTGCTGCGGTAACCACACGAGGATTGCTCGAAAAGGACATGATTAAAATTGCTGACCTGATTGACAGCACTATTTTAAATATAGATAATAACGAAGCGTTAGAAGAGCTTAAAAAGGAAGTGAATCAATGGATGACCGCATTCCCTTTATACGCTGATACACAACCTAGTACCCAGTAAAGCAGATGGCTTTAGACCAAGTAGAAATATATAATAAGGAAGATGGGAAAGAAAAGGAAATGTCCTTTTTAGATCATTTAGAAGAGCTACGTTGGCACTTAATACGAGCCGTTTCTTCTATTATAATTTTAGCCATTATCGTTTTTTTATCAAAAGACTTTGTGTGGCATAATGTTATTTTAGCTCCTTCTCGCCTCGATTTTTGGACCTATCAGATGATGTGCCAAGCAGGAGAGTATTTTAATTCACCAGCACTTTGTATTCAGGATTTGCCTTTTATTATTCAAAATCGAAAAATGACTGGGCAGTTTACGATGCATATAACCTCTTCGGCTTTGATTGGTTTATTGGTAGCGTTCCCTTATGTGTTTTGGGAAATATGGAGGTTTATTAAGCCTGGCCTACGAAAAGAGGAACGTAAACATTCGCAAGGAGCTGTATTTTTTGTGAGCTTTTTATTTACGTTAGGCGTGCTATTTGGATATTATATAATTTCCCCTCTATCGATAAATTTTTTAGCACATTATTCGGTTGACGGGTCGATTTCCAACGAGTTTGAGCTTTCCAATTACGTATCAACCATCTCTATGATTGTGTTGGCAAGTGCCGTATTATTTCAGTTGCCTATGGTCGTGTATTTTTTATCCAAAGCAGGATTAATTACACCACATATCATGAAACATTACAGAAAGCATGCCATTGTAGTTATATTAATTATGGGTGCTTTACTTACTCCGCCCGATCCTATGAGTCAGATACTTATTGCGTTCCCTTTGTTTGGTCTTTATCAAATAAGTATATTTATATCGGCATGGGTTGTTCGTAATAAGAAAAGAAAACAACTCGATTTCGAATAAAATAATTCTATTATGAGCTTTAATATAGCAATTGGTGGCGATCATGCAGGGTACGACCTAAAAAAAACAATTATTGAATTACTCGAAAAACGAGGATATAAAGTAAAAGACGTTGGCCCTCACTCTGGTGATTCTGTGGACTATCCTGATTTTGTGCACCCCGTAGCAACAGGCGTTCACTCAGGGCAATACGATTTTGGGGTGGTAATATGCGGTAGTGGCAATGGAGTGTGTATAACGGCCAATAAGCATGCTGGTATTAGGGCAGCTCTGTGCTGGCAGCCAGACCTCGCTTCTCTAGCCCGACAACATAATAATGCCAATATACTATGTATGCCTGCCCGTTATATTTCAAAAGAAGAAGGAATTGCCATCACCAATGCTTTTTTTGAGGCTGAATTTGAAGGAGGAAGACATCAACGCAGGGTTGATAAAATAAATTTATAGATTGAATAAATGGGTGTTATGAAGATGTAAAAGCCTTCGTAGCTATTCAATAAAACACGTTATTTCCTCTTTTTAAGAAGCCCAATTTCTTTGGGAGATAAAGCCCTCCACTTGCCTCTTGGCAAATCTTTTTTGGTAAGGCCTGCAAAAACAACTCGGTCAAGATGTTTTACTTCATACTCAAAATGCTCGAAAATTCTACGTACAATACGGTTTCTGCCTAAGTGAATCTCAACCCCTATTTCTAATCCAGAAGCAGAAGTATAAGCAATATCATCTAAAACAACAGGCCCATCTTCTAAGGTAAAACCAGCTTTAATCAACTCAAAGTCTTTTTTTTCCAATGGCTTATCCAGCGTGGCTTTGTAAATTTTTTTTACGTTGTGCGAAGGGTGGCTTAAAATTTTTGTTAAGTCTCCATCGTTAGTTAATAGAAGTAACCCAGTTGTATTTCTATCAAGCCTGCCCACAGGAAAAATACGCTCCTCTCCTGCGGTTTTTACTAAGTCCATTACCGTTCTCCTGCCTTGAGGATCGTTAGTGGTGGTAATAAAGTCTCTGGGCTTATTGAGTAGCACATAAACGAGCTTTTCACCCAGTAATTGCTTGCCTTTATAAACTACTTTATCCGCAGCAAAAACCTTATGCCCCATTTCGGTTACAAGCTTATTATTTACCTTTATTTTGCCATCGGCAATTAAGCTATCGGCTTCGCGCCTTGAACATACACCCGCATTTGCAATGTATTTGTTTAATCGAGTACCCTTAGGTTCTTCTTGTAATTTTGAAGTGGATTCTTTTGCCATAGCACAAAGGTAGAAATAAGTTTGATGTCGAAAGACTGAAATTTAAAATATAGAAATTTTTAGCTGCCTACTCCAAGCTTCTAACTTTCATTCTTTTTCTTCCCCAATTTTATTTTCGATTTGGGCAAAATCTTTGGGAGTGGGCAATTCTGCAATATGGTTAATTCCAAAGTAATCCATAAACTGCTCGCTAGTGCCATATAAAATAGGACGACCGATTGTTTCTGCTTTACCTTTAATTTCAATCAGGCCTTTATTCAGTAATCGATTAATGGAATAATCGCAATTTACACCTCTAATCTGCTCCATATCTAGGCGAGTAACAGGCTGCTTATAAGCAATAATAGAAAGTGTTTCTAAGGCAGAAGTGGACAACCTTCTTTTCGATTGCTGTTTAAGCATTATACCAATACTTGCTTGATAGGCGGGCTTTGTTAAAAACTGATATCCTCCTCCCGCTTTAATAAGCTCGAAAGAGAATTGATCTTGCTTAAACTTTTCTTCTATATTAATAATGGCCGTTGCAATGTCTTTTATAGGCACATTAGCCTCAAACATTTCAGTTAAGCAGGAGGTAATATCCGTTTCTTTTAAAGGATTTGGCGAACAAAAAATGAGCGCTTCTATATGATTTTCAAGGAAGTTCAACTATTTTTTTTCATTTCGTTTAGCATCAATTGAAAGCGTGGCATGAGGAACGGCTCTTAATCGTTCTTGTGAAATAAGTTTCCCTGTTTCTCGGCAAATACCGTAGGAGCCATTTTTAATTCGGATTAAGGCGTTCTCAAGACTATTAATAAACCTTTGTTGGCGAGCCGCCAATTGATTCATATTCTCTTTTTCAATCGTATCGGCTCCATCTTCTAATACTTTAGAAGTGGCTCCTGTGGAATCTGTTCCTGCATCTTCTCTTTTACTTAACGAACTCTTTAAAATTCTTAATTCGTTTTCAGCAGTTTCAATTTTTAATTTAATTAAGTCTTCAAATTCTTTTAATTCAGCCTCTGAATATCTGTTTTTTGCTACATCATCACTCATAATCATGGATTTTAAGTAAAAAATTAGTTATGGTAAAATTGTCAAGTTTCAACATTAATTATAATGCGAAGGAAATCACTACAAGTCATATTTCAAAGTTCCCTTTCAAAGTTTCCCCTTTTTTTGTTCATTTACACCTCTAAAAAGTAATGAAAATTTATCAAACATGAAAACAAACCTGTTAAAAACTAGCATTTATATTTTAGCCGCATTTATTGCTACTAGTTGTAGTAAATACGATTCCAAAGAGCATAAGGTTGAGCAATCTAATAAATCTGTTAATCCCATAGGGCCAATTACGTTGGTAATTCATGGTGGAGCAGGCACTATTTTAAAAGAAAATATGGCCGCTGAAACAGACGCTGCTTACCGTAAAAAACTAAAAGAAGCATTGGATACAGGGTATAAAATTTTGGAAGAAGGAGGTAACAGTATGGAAGCAGTTGTGGCTACCATTCAAGTAATGGAGAATTCGCCTCTTTTTAATGCGGGTGTGGGTGCTGTATATACGCACGAGGGCAGAAACGAATTAGATGCCTCAGTAATGGATGGAGGTACTGGAAAAGCAGGAGCTGTTGCAGGCGTAACAACTATTAAAAGCCCCATAAAAGCCGCTTTAGAAGTAATGAATAGTTCGCCCCATGTAATGATGTCGGGTGCTGGGGCCGAAGCTTTTGCAAAAGAAAAAGGATTGGAAATGGTGGACAATTCCTATTTTGGCACAGAACGTAGAAAAAAGGCCCTAGAAAAAGTATTAGAAAAAAAACACCACACCACTAGTGATTTACTACAATACCAAGATTGGAAATTTGGTACCGTTGGGGCTGTAGCTTTGGATAAATATGGCAATATAGCAGCAGGAACTTCTACTGGGGGCATGACCAATAAACGCTATGGTCGCATTGGAGATTCTCCAATAATTGGCGCAGGCACCTTTGCTGAAAACAGTAGCTGTGGTGTATCAGCTACAGGGCATGGCGAATATTTTATACGCAATGCAGTTGCTTATGATATTGCAGCTAGAATGAAATACCTGCATACCTCAGTAAAGGAGTCTGCTCAAAAAGTAATCCATAAAAAATTAGTTGAAAAAGGAGGATCAGGAGGTGTAGTTTGCCTAGATCGAGCTGGAAATATTGCCATGGAATTTAACACCTCTGGTATGTATAGAGGATATAAGCAACATGGCAAGACGCACGTTTTTATTTATAAAAACGAATAGGTTTAACTCGCACTCTAATACCATATTAACATTGAGATGCCAATTTATGTAACTGTTCAGCCAAGAGTCATTTTTATTTGCATTCGACTATAAGAGGATGCTAAAGTTAAAATAGTTTTACGGAAACTAAAAAAAGATTGAAGTATTGCTTACGAAGCTCAAAAATTGCCTCATTTATACTAATATTGCAGCTTTAAAAAATAACAAAATCAATGTTATACCATTTTAATTTTGAGATGTCATAATAATTAAATTGAATGATTTTGCCTGCTAAAGTAAAAATCCACAAGATGAGATTCCACGCTAACAGATTTCTGCTTGCGCAGGAGTGACGAGAATGTAGAGTGAAAAAATTAATAAGCTTTTTAATTAGGTACATACCACGCAAATACCTTCAGCTTTTTAGCCATTGGGGACTAAAATTAGTATCTCTTTTTTACAGAGGCAATAACGTAAATTGCCCTGTGTGTGATTACAGTTTTCGAACATTTTTACCCTATGGAAGAAAAGCTAGAAGCAACGCCTTATGCCCTAATTGCCTTAGCTTAGAACGCCACCGTATGATGTGGCTGTTTTTAAAAAACGAAACTTCTTTTTTTGATAAAAAGCTTGATGTATTACATATAGCACCTGAAATATGCTTTATTAATCGGTTTGAAAAAATACACCAAAATAAATACATTACAGCCGATATAGAATCTCCCTTAGCCAAGGTAAAACTGGATGTACATGCAATACCATTTGATGAAGGGCGGTTTGACGTGGTATTTTGTAATCATGTAATGGAACATGTAGAGGATGATTACAAGGCAATGGCTGAAATTTTTCGGGTGCTAAAACCAGGAGGCTTCGCGATCTTACAAATTCCTCTTTTTTACCCATTGCTTGATGCTACGTACGAAGATAAATCCATTACTTCTCCCAGTGCTCGCGAACAAGCTTTTGGACAGAGTGACCATGTACGCATGTATGGCAAAGATTATGCAGATCGTTTACGGTCGGTTGGATTTAAAGTAGATGAAAATAGGTACTTTGAAAAGCTTCCAATAGAAGATGTTAAGCGTTATGCCTTGCCACTAGACGAGCCCGTTTTTTATTGTGAAAAGGAGTAGCTATTCTTTAACAGTGCCTTAGTGAAATGCCTGCCACCCGCATGCAGGAAGAACTTTTTGCCAAATTTTAAACCTGCCATGTGGCTATGATTCTCCATAGGGGTCCTTCGTA
Source organism: uncultured Roseivirgaceae bacterium (assembly GCA_964524405.1). Lineage (GTDB taxonomy): Bacteria > Bacteroidota > Bacteroidia > Cytophagales > Cyclobacteriaceae > JAKISE01. Next base: position 24,103 of record CAZGDC010000007.1, on the reverse strand, counting down.
ACCTACGGAATGACTTTCAAGGCGAGAGGAGCTTCTTCGGACTGAGTTCTTTGAAATAACTCATTCAACTAATTTCTTAACCCCTTCCCTCACAAACCCTGTTCCGTAGGCCAGCAGCTGAATAGTTGATGTTGCCAATGACAAAACTCCAATGATTGGGTTTTTCATAATTACTGTACTATGTAAAAATATGGCTAAGTAAAAAACAGATAAAAGCCCAACTCCTAATTTAAAAAGTAATGGAGCTAGTATATAAAGGCCTGGTAGAGCAACCCAGCCCAGTAAAAATAGAGCAGGGAAGGTATGTACAAATTTTAACTCCTTTGGATAAAAGCGACTGATATTAATTCGTGCCCTACCAAAAAAATGTAGCTGCTTATAAAATTGCACTAAATTAGTTCTGCGTTTATGATACACAAAAGCGGCTGGTATTAAGCCCACTTTAAATCCATTTTCAATAATTCGTATGCTAAATTCAATGTCTTCGCCCATTCGGGTAATTTTATAGCCGTTGGTTTTAGCAAATACTTTTTTAGATATGCCCATATTAAAACTACGAGGATGAAAAATGCCTGCGTGCTTTTTATTACCACGGATACCGCCTGTGGTAAAGGGGGAAGTCATAGAATAACTAATGGCCTTTTGTATTAAAGTAAAGCTTTCGTGTTCTTTATCGGGCCCACCAAAAGCATCCCATTTATTATTATTAATGGATGTATCTACTATTTGTAAATAATTTGCAGGAATTAAGCAGTCAGAATCGAATACAATAAAATAATCGCCTTTCGCTCTTTCAAATCCAAAATTTCGGGCAAATCCTTGTCCGGCATTTTCTTTAAAATAGTAGTTAATTGTAAGTTTTGAGGTGTATTTATCTATGATTGATTTACAAGGCTGCTGAGAGCCGTCCTCCACAATAACCACTTCAAAATGGGTATAAGTTTGATGCGTTAGTGATGCCAGCAACTCCTCTATTTCATTGGGGCGGTTATAAACCGGAATTATGATTGAATAAAACCTCATTGGTTATTTTGCACTAGTTGTCTTTCTTAATTAATATGGTATAACACACTATTTTGAAGCAGAAAAAACGACATGAAACATTAGCTCATCTAATTTAAGAGTTTTCGCCTATGCGGAAATAACAGCATATTTATTTCAACCCTATGGTATCAATTACAAGGTATTCATCTTTTTCGGCTTTGTTTAAAATAAGTAACTCAGCTAAAAAGCCAGCTAAAAATAACTGAACACCAACAATAATAGCGACTAAAGCCAAAAAGAAAAGTGGCTGATCTACTACTTCGCGAGCAACAGGGATTTTTAAAATATAAACCGCTTCCATCTTTTTCCATATTAGCCAAATGGTTGAAATAAATCCAAATAAGAAGGAGAGTGTGCCTAATATCCCAAAAAAGTGCATAGGGCTTTTCTTAAACTTAGAAACAAACGTGATTGAAAGCAAATCAAGAAAGCCAAAAATAAAACGTTCGATCCCAAATTTTGTCGTTCCAAACTTTCGCTTACGATGCTCAACCACTTTTTCGCCAATATTTGTAAAGCCATGCCATTTGGCAATTACTGGTATATAACGGTGCATTTCGCCATATACCTTAATGTTTTTAATTACTTTACTTTTGTAGGCCTTTAAGCCACAATTAAAATCATGGAGCTTAATGCCCGAAATTATTCGGGTAGTGGCATTAAAAAAGCGGGAAGGAATGGTTTTAGAAATGGGGTCGTGGCGTTTCTTCTTCCAGCCCGAAACCATATCATGCCCATCTTCGGTAATCATTCGATAGAGTTCAGGAATTTCATCAGGGCTATCTTGCAAATCGGCATCCATGGTAATAACCACTTGGCCTTTGGCCAATTTAAAGCCCGTATCTAAGGCTGCTGATTTGCCATAGTTACGGTTAAACTTAACGCCCTTAATATATTGGTTGGTTTTACTTAGCTCGCCAATTACATCCCAAGAATTATCGGTGCTGCCATCATTAATTAAGAGTACTTCATAACTAAAGCCGTGCGAATCCATCACACGGCTTATCCAGTTACAAAGTTCTGGTAAGGATTCCTCCTCGTTGTATAAAGGTATTACTATCGAAAGATTGGTCATTTAAACTTCTAAAGAAGGGTCGTTGTTTTTGGTAATTGCTGATACGATAAGCGAAATAATGAAACCTATAAAGATCCCTCCTAACAGTCCAAATATGAGTGTCATTTCAGGAGTACTAAAGGTTTCCATCATACCCATTGTGGCATCAATTTGATCATCATTCATTCCATCTTCTTCCAACTTTACTCGCATCGTATCTTGTATTTCTTGCAAATAGTCAGCATTAATAAATTTAACATATACATACGTAAATGCAGATGATATTGCGGCTGAAACTGCTGCAAGCACTGTTCCAATACCAAGGCCTTGACCATAGCTCATAAAGCCATTGCCTTGTTCTTTAAACTCTTTATGAGCCAAAAATATAATTACGGCACTAAATACAGGCCCTATCCAGCCCGCCCAAGTGTTTGCAATTAATCCTCCAAAATATAAGGTTAGAAATAATACAATAGATATTATTCCTAAAATTAAGCCCCACTTAATGGCTACTTGTTTTACGGTTACTTGTTCGTGTTGTTCTTCCATTTTTAGTTTTGTTTTAATGGTTCGTTTTCTCCTGTCCTCCTCATTAAGGTGGAAAGTATTAAAGTTAAAATTAGTCCAATTGGCATACTTTTCAAAAAATAATCGAATGCAAGGTTATTTGCTGTGGTGGTTGGTAATATTTGTAGAGCATCGGTTAGTGTTTTTTCATTAATATTATTGGCAATAAGGGCCTCACGATTATTCGATATTTGCTCCATTGCAATTCTAATATAATCGGCTAAAAATTGTGTTGATTCTATTGAGCCCAATACAGCTATAAAAGCAGCCACCATTTGTGCCATAATTAAATACACTAAAAAACCAACGGATAACCCTTCCCAAAAATGCAAAAAACCATTATTATCATTGCGTATCATTTTAATAGCAAAGAAAATAAATAGCCCATATAGTGGCCATCGAGCATCGAGCATCGGGTTTAATAATAATGGATGTTTGCCTAAATAAAATAACACCAAAAGCGCAATAATGTTCATTAATGCACCAAGTAAGCCAAAGCGAATAGCTGTTTGTAAAAGATTATTTTTGAGTTTCATTCTAACTGTTAAAACTTTAATTGATTAAAAAATTAGCTCCTTTTTATTATTAAAAACAGCTTTTACTTTGCCTGTTAATTTTTGACCAAATAAAGGCGAGTTTTGAGATTTAGATTTATTGGTGCTTAAATTATACTCCCATTGCTCCTTAGGGCTATACACCATTAAATTGGCTATTTCTCCTTCTTTAATTTCTACAGAAGGCAACTGTAAAATGTTCCGAGGGGCATTTGTTAGCTTATCAATAATTAGCTCCCAGCCTATAAGTTCCGCAACGCCTGCCAACATTGGCAGTATCGTTTGCTGCCCAATAATGCCAACGTCTGCCAAATCAAACTCTAACTGTTTGCACTCTTGGTCGTGCGGCTGGTGAGCACTTACAATGGCATCAATAGTGCCTTCTTGCAGACCCTTAATTAAGGCTTTAATATCTGCCACCAATCTAAAAGGAGGGCTTACTTTGTAATTAGCATCAAAAGATAATACGGTTGAATCATCGAATACCAATTGGTGAGCGGCAACATCACAGGTAATGTTTAAGCCTTTCTTTTTCGCTCGTTTTATTAATTTAACCGACCCTTCTGTTGAAATATTAGAGAGGTGAAGCCTGCCATTGGTGTATGCTAAAATTTCAATATCTCTTGCCACCGCTAACTCTTCTGCCAACGCAGGAATACCTTTCATGCCAAGTAAAGCACTATGCTCTCCCTCGTTCATAGTACCAAAAAGGGCAAGCCATTTATCTTCGGGTTTATCAATAATAAGACCCTCAATTTTTTTAATATACTGAAGACTTTTTAATAACAAATCTGAATTCCATAAGGGTTTAATTCCATCTGAAAAAGCGATAGCTCCAGCTTCAGAGAGGTCTAACATATCGGTTAGTGCTTCTCCTTTTAAATCAATTGAAAGAGCACCAATAGGGTGTAGCTGAACCAAAGAGGTGGCATTTTCTTTCGTTAGGTACTTAATATCGTTCTTTTTTTGAATACTTGGTTCGGTATTGGGTAATAAGGCCACATCGGTAAAACCGCCTGCCATAGCAGCCTCTGATCCTGATAACAAATCTTCTTTATTTTCATTGCCAGGGTCAGCATAAGTGGCTTGCAAATCGCATAGCCCTTGCGATAGTAAACACCCTTTTCCATTAATTGTTTTAGTGGCCTTGGGGGTGTCAGTTCCAATGTATTCAATTATTCCTTTTGTAATTAATACATTGCGCACCTTTAAATGATGCTTCGATTTATTATCGATAATTTTAACAGAACTAATTAGTGTTGACATACATTAAAGGAATCTGATAAATAATACTTCTGCTAGCAAAAATAGTAAACAGAATGTTAGGGCATACTTCCAAAGAGGGATACCTGTATCAAACGGCTCTAATTTATTTTGATTGCCAGTAAAACGGTCTAAAAAGTGAACCTTTTTTTCTGAAAACAGTTGGCCTATTTCCTTTTTAGTTAATAAGGTTAAAACAGATTCTTTTTTAGTTAGATTAAGTGCCAAGTATCCTTTGGTTTTGGTATCTAAGATAATGTTATATATGCCCGCTCTAATATTGTTTTTAGGAAAAGAGATTCGCCAATTTGCTCCTGATTTTACTTTGTTTGGTATAAACTCTATTGCTCCTTTTTTAAGTCGTATTAAATCTTTTAACTCAACGGAGTCTAATAAAACTTCATAATACTCCTCATCCAATCTATTAAAGTTTTTACCTACTGGAGCTACCGACTTTGATGCCAGCCCATACATTACAGGCACAAATAGAGCGTGGGATTGAAATCCTGAATAGGGTTGCATTAATGGGCTTCTGACAATAAAAATATTATTAGACAATTCGGATAAAAAAGGAGAGCCATCTTCAAACGAAAGTAAAGCCGATTTATCTGTTCCCCAATCCCAAACAGGCGTGCTGCTAAACATCTTAAATCCTTTTCTATTATTTTCTAAAACGCCTTTAAAAAACGGAAGGTTAGCGGAAGGTGCTGTAAGCATTTTGTTAACCCCTTTGGTATTTGGGGTTAACTGTATGTTTAGGCTTTTATAAATCGACACATCAAATTTGGCACTTGGTATTACAAACACACTTCCCCCTTTTTGAGCAAATTGTTTTATGTTTTTAATCAATTCTATTGGTGGAGATGAAATTTGGTTGAGAATAATAAAATTTGCATTCTCAAATTTATCAGCCTCTATATTTTGATAATTATTGGTAACCATATTAAAAATAGCAGTATTACCAAAAACCGAACGAATATTGCTAGCCGGTTCATTTCCAATAATTTCAACTACATTAATCAGGTTATGTGGCGGAATAGAAAAGTAAAACAGGTTATCGAAGGTGTTAGGGTAATCTTCTAACTGAATATAGCCAGAAGCGGCAGAATTTATTTTACCAAGCGAAAAAGATATACGTTCTTTTTGATTTGGCGCAATGGTAATGCTAGATGCCGACACTTGTCTATCACCAATAAATATTTTTACAGATAAATCTTCTTTTTGCTGTGCTCCATAATTAGCAATTACAACTTCCATGGTCGTATTTCTATCGGCAGCTATATTTTTAGCAACCACATACACACTATCTACCACACCATTAGATTGGTTAATCGTTTTAATAGGCGAGAGCCAATACACTAAGCTAGTATCTAACTTTGAATTGGAAATAAAAGACGTTGATTTTTGGAAATCGCTTATGATAAAAATATCTGAAAAAAAAGAGCCTCTTTTCTCAAAATTAGCCTTTAGCATAGCAAGCTTATCAAGCGAAAACTCCTTATCGGAAAACCCAATGCTTATTATTTTTTTTGATGCTTCTTCGGAATTAATGGGTGTGGGAAAAGTTCCAAAATCATCATTTGTAATCAAGATTACCTCTTGGCTTCTATCAAATTGATCAACAATTTGTAGCCCTATATGTTTAGCACTTTCCAACCCTGATTGTTGCTCATTAATTCTTGCCGTCATGCTTTGGGAGTTATCTAAATAAACAACGACTGCTCCATTTCCTACTTGTTTTTTACTATCCGCAGGAATAGTGGGTTGAGCAAACATCATTACTAAAAAAAAGATAGCTCCTAACCTTGCAAATAAAATCAAATACTGTTTTAATTTTAATGGTTTGCTCGAAGAAAGCTTTACCTGCTTTAAAAACCGTATATCAGGGAAATAGACGTTTTTGTTTTTTCTGAAATCAAATAAGTGTATGATAACAGGAATTAATAAGGCCCAAAGAGCCCAAAATATTTCAGGATGACGGAATATCATTTATAGCGGAACGTTCATTTTTAAATAGTATGTATTGTATATCAAACTCAGCTATTACAATTTTTTTGGTTTTCTTTTTATTAATTTGGTTGAATTATTCCAAGCAATAGCCAAAAATATTCCATAAAAAGGCATTAAGGGTACCTTATATCTAAAAAGGGTTCCAAAATTATAAGTCGAAACCCCTACGGCAAATGCGAATGTAAGCGAAAACAAGAGACTAAATATAATAGCAGGGTTATTTAATAGTGTAAAAATACGCTGTCGTTCTTTTAAAAAAACCATCATCGTTAAAATGAGAAATGCCAAGCCCTCTAATGAAGCCAACAACATTAATGGGTTACTAACTTCCCATAAATAAGGTCTAAATAAAGCTACATTAATCGCTGCTGGCCCAAGTTTTAGCATGCCTACAACCGAATCATCTAAATCGCCCAAATCATATCTGCTTCCTGCATCTTTGCCTGTAAATCTACCCACATCATAAGCCGTAACACGAACGGTTTCGGTTAAATTCTGGACTGCGTATTTCTTATTATTTGCGCCAACTAAATATACAGCATAGCCTGACACCACAATTGTAATAATTATAATAAATGGAGCCATCATGTATTTTAAAACACGATTAGTTACTTTGTTAATGTTTACAAAATATGCCCAAATCATCATAGGAGGCAACAAACTCATAACAATATAAATTTTAATGTAATAAATTACTACTAAAGAAAAAGCAAATATCCCTGCCCATAAAAATTTGTTTTTAGCCCCATACATTAAGTGAATAAAAGCGGCAACAGCCCAACTTAAAAAACCAAATGTAACCGTATCTTTTAAGATTCCCGACCCCCAAAACACAGTAGATGGAATAAACAAAATAGCTAAAGATAAATACCATTCCTTATCAGGAAACAATTTAGAAAACGCAATATACATTGCCCAAATGCCACTAAAAGCTAAGGAAGCAAAAATAAGAGAGGTGCCAATATAGGATCCTCCAACAAATAAACTTATAAAAGCGGCAATCCTCACAATTAAATAGGATGATGGGTCATTATACATCCAAATTCTAGAAGCATACTTAAATACGCCATTGGAGTAATCTGTTTCGCCAAAAATTAAGTGCCAAGCAAGGCTGGGCTTATCCCAAAACGCATCATAAATATGGATGGCTCCTCTGGTAAAATACGTAAATGTATCGCCCCCTCCATAATGGTAAAAATATAACAGCCCAAGTAAAACGGCACTTGTCATTTTTAAAATAAGAGCCGGAAAATAGTATTTTCGATTGGTCGAATTTGTAAAAAAAGGCCTAGCCAAACCCGCAATCATCAAAATGATAAGGGCAACAATAAATCCAATAATAATATCGTTAAAATACAAAATATGCTATAATCAAAAACTAAATATGCGTGAAGATAAAAAAAGCCCTGCATACTTAAATACAGGGCTTGCTTTTTATTTATTTCAATTAGTTTAAATTATCTAAAACAGCCATTACTTCTTTCACATGGCCTCTTGATACTTCTAACATTTCTTTTTCTTCGGCATTAAGCTCTAGTTCTAATACTTTTTCAACGCCATTTTTTCCAAGTATTACAGGTACGCCTAAATAGCAATCATCAATCCCATACTCTCCGTCTAATTTAATGCATACAGGAAATACCCTTCGTTGATCTTTTACAATGGCTTCAACCATTTGGGCTGCGGCAGCTCCTGGCGCATACCAAGCAGATGTACCCATAAGTTTAACTAGCTCACCACCACCAAATTTAGTGCGCTCTATAATGGCATCAAGTTCTTCTTTGCCAATTAACTCAGTAACAGGAATTCCTCCTACGGTAGTATATCTTGGTAATGGCACCATTGTATCACCGTGGCCACCCATTAATACTGCTTGAATATCTTTAGGAGAAACATCTAGTGCTTCTGCTAAAAATGCTCTATAACGAGCGGTATCTAAGATGCCTGCCATGCCAATTACTTTTGTTTTAGGCAGTTTAGATGACAGATGCGCTTGATAAGTCATTACGTCTAAAGGATTAGACACAATGATTAAAATGGCCTCTGGAGAATACTTTATCACGCTTTCAGTAACTGATTTTACAATGCCTGCATTGGTTTGAATAAGGTCATCTCTGGTCATCCCTGGTTTACGAGGCAAACCAGAAGTAATCACTACCACATCCGACCCAGCCGTTTTGCTATAATCTCCAGTTGAGCCAATGGTGCGTGTATCATATAAATTAATAGGCGATTTTTGCCAAATATCAAGAGCTTTCCCCTCTGCTATACCTTCTTTAATATCTATTAAAACTACTTCATTTGCAATTTCGCGATATGCTAAAACATCGGCACAGGTTGCGCCTACATTACCAGCGCCTACTACAGTTACTTTCATTTATTTGTTATTTAATTGATACGTGTAAAAACCTAACTTATACCATATTAATTGCTAAGTTTTACACAAATACTACGTTATAATTAAAAATATATCGTAACAAAAATACAAAACGAATTAAGAAGTTTCGTTATTTTTTTTGTTATAAACTTGCGACATGTAAAAAAAGCCTTGTGAGTTTTGGTAGGTTTTTAAAATGTGCCCATTTACATCATGATAAAGATTAGCAACGGCTTCAATCATCTTTACTTTAATTTTAATATTAGAGGCAAATATGTCGTGAATGCTTACCTGAGGCAAAACATACATGGTGGATTTTTCACTTATGGATACGGCATTTACAAGTCTTTTTTTATTAATTAAAATACACGTTTCTCCAAAAATGCTCCCCTTATCTAAATGTGTAATTACTTCTGTGTTTTTTTCTTGATCTATGGTAAGGGCAACTTCTCCTTCTGTTAAAATATAAAGGGCATTTGCAGGGTCATTTCTTAAAAAAACAAGTTCATTTTTTTTATAGGATCTTTTATGCAAGTGTGGCAAAAAAAGTGCTTGTTCATCTTCCGTTAAACCAGAAAACAAAATCAACTTCTTCAGAAAGGAAAGTGTTTCCTGCTCATCCGATTCGTATGTTTTTTTAAATGGGTTAAACATAATTACTATTTACGGGTACGTTCTATTTATTACAGGTTTTCACAAAGAAAATTCTATCTATTTAATAGGCTGTATTATTTAAAAATAACCCTATTTACTGGTAATTTCAAATATCGTTCGAGTGCCCTTCTCAATTTTAAATCTGCGGTCCAGCCTATAATTTAAAATGCCAACAATCTGCTCTTCTGATAAAACAACTCGTATCTGATGTTTCAAGTTTACAGGTATTTTAGCGTCTATCATAAAATCACTTAATTTTTTTTTTCCTTTCATCCCTAATGGATAAAAAAAGTCCCCTCTTTGCCACTCCCTTATCTTTAGCGGAAATTTAAGCTTTGAATTATCTAACGCTAGTATTTTATTGCTTTTATTAATGCAATAATCTTCATTTTTAATAATTCTGATAGAAATATTTTGCTCACCTATTCTAAACTCCCCTTCATTTTTTTCAAGAAACCCATGGGCAATAGCCTCTTTTTGAGGTGTAATAAGCAGGGTTGATCTATCTATATTTAAAATATGGGTGGAGCTATAAAACAGTTTGCCCGACACGCCATGAAGTGCTTCCGAAATACGCTCTGCTTGTGTATAATTAAAGCCGTATTTTTTTAGCAGCTCATTTAACACATATACATGCCCTGGAATTTCAATAAGGGTTTTTATATCAATAACGGCCGTTTCTTCCTTATAAGAAACCAAAAGGTTAAATGTGTTTTTTAAAACATGGTGTAGAAACAGTTCTGTTTCTTTAAGCCTTTTACTCGTACTAAAAATAGCATTTATAGTTTTAGGATTAATTTTTTCGAGCACCGGTATAACTTGGTGCCGTATTTTATTTCTGCTGTACTTTACGGATGCATTAGAATGATCCTCTCGCCAATCTATGGCATTTGATTTTGCATAAAGTTCAATTTCTTTTCTATCCGCAAAAAGCAACGGACGAATTACATGGCCTCGCCTTGGGTTTATACCATGCAAACCTTCTAAACCCGTTCCTTTAGTTAGGTTAAAGAGTACTGTTTCCGCCACATCCCCTTTATGATGTGCTGTTGCTATAAAATCATACTTGTGTGTTTTTCTAATTTTTTCAAACCAATTATAACGCAAATCGCGAGCCGCCATTTGAATTGATACTCCTTGCGATTTAGCAACTTGAGCGGTATTAAAAGAGGTTACATAAAAATCAACACTCCAACTATGGGCTAATGCTTTTACAAATTGCTCATCGTCATCCGCTTCTTGGCCTCTTAACTTAAAATTGCAATGTGCCACCCCAAACTGAACCCCTAACTTATTTAATAGGTGTGCCAATACAACAGAATCGACCCCTCCACTTAAAGCTAATAGCACACGAGATTTATGAATGGCAATATTATTGCTTTCAACAAACAACTTCAATTTATTAAACATACATCAAAAATATAAAAATTAATACACCTCTGTTAACCCAAGTCTAACCTTAACTATTTAAGATAAACCAATCCGTTTGCAATTTAGTAGCTTTGAAACTTTATAATTAATTTAATCTATGCGCCTACTTTTATTTTTACTATCCATCCTCTTTTTACTAAGCACGATGGATGTAAGTGCTCAAAAAAAAATTAAGCTTGAAAAAGCGGGGAACCTAACAGGAAAAAGAACCAATGGGGTAAACTACACTATCCTTACAGATAATGTTAAATTTACTCATAAAGGCACTATTTTTTATTGTGACTCGGCAATACTTGTTAAAAAAACCAATTATTTAGATGCCTTTGGGAACGTAAAAATTATTGATGGCGACTCTATTACAGTAACCGCTCAAACATTACATTACGATGGCAATACAAAAATTGCCAAGCTACGAACCAATGTGGTTTTAACTAAGCTTAATCAAATGCAACTTTTTACGGATTACTTAGACTATGATAGAAATACAAAAATTGCAACCTATTTTAATAATGGGAAAGTGGTTGATTCTACCAATGTGCTTACGAGTAAAAAAGGGTATTTTAATACCAATTCTAGTTTTTCTTCTTTTAAAACAAATGTAGTTGGCACTAATAAAGAAAAAACATTAAAGTCGGATACGCTTGTATATAATACCCGTACAGGAATAGTATATTTTGTGGCACCAACAGAAATTACAGACATCGATGGAAACGTATTTAATTATAACGAAGGGATTTATGAAACAAAATTGAAAAGCTCTAATCTATTTAGGGGTATTGCCGAAACGGAATCATACTTTATTAAAGGAGACAAAATGCAGCTGGATGACATTCGTGGAATATACACCATTACAGGTAATGTATTTATGCTTTCTAAAGATGAGAATATTATAATTACTGGGCAAAAAGCAATTATGAATAAGGCTACGAGTGTGACTAAAATATTTGATCGCCCCCTACTAAAAATGGTTGATAAGGATACGTTATTTATGATAGCCGACACACTGGTTTCTATTGACAGTAAAAACACGCTACACAAAAGATTGCTGGGTTATAATAATGTAAAAATTTTTAAAAAAGATTTGAAAGGTATCAGTGACTCTATTGCTTATTTTCAATCAGATTCAGTAATGACACTCTACGGCAACCCCGTTCTTTGGTCGGGAGAAAACCAAATGTCGGGGGACACAATAGATATTTACATTGCACAAAAGGGCTTAGAAAAAATGATATTATACCCTAAAGCTTTTGTGGCCTCCTCCGATTCTGCAGAATATTATAATCAAATAAAAGGGCGAAAAATGATTGCGTTGTTTAAAAATGAAAGCCTCGACAAAGTAAATGTATATGGCAATGGAGAAAGCATCTTTTTTATGCGAGATGATAAAACTAAAAATATGATTGGAATGAATACGATTATTTGTAGTGATATTATTCTACAGTTTGAAGACAAAAAACTCACTAACGCTTCCTTTTTAGTTAATCCCGAAGGAAAATTTGTTCCTCCTCAAGAGTTAAAACCCGAAGACTTAAAGCTAAATGGGTTTAGGTGGAGGGGCGAAGAAAAACCTCAAAAATCTGAAATACAAGCCCATGAAATTGAGTATACAACCCAAGTTGAGTATCATGAGGCTATTAAAAAAATACCCATAAAGCTGGAGAAAAAAAAGAGAAAGGCATTAAAAGGTAAACCGAAAAAAGAGTTTTTGAAACCAATGCCAAAATAGGCCATCGAATATAAAAATAGCTTATAATTATTGTGTATCTTTACTATTGTGCCTAAACTGCATTACAGTTAATGAAAAGCTTATTTTATATATTAACACTTTTACTTTCCTCCTCCTTGGTTTGGAGCCAAGGTTTAAAAATTGTAGATTCTAACCTTCATATCGAATCGGTAGTTGGGTCTTCCTCTTCCACTATTATTAAAGTTCAAAACACTTCCAACCATATTATATTTCTTGGCATCAAAAAAACGGAAGAGCGTATCCGTTCAAGCCAAGTAGCTACGTTTTGTGTTAATAACGACTGTAACGGAAATAATATTGTTCAAATTCACAAAATTATCAAACTGTACCCCGGGCAAATCTTTAGTGGCTTTTCTGCTACGTTAGAAACAGGATTAGTGCCGGGGAGTAGCTTTGTAAAATACTTGTTTTTTAACACGGCTAATATAAGTGAACGTGTTGAAGCGGAGATTAATTATACCATTAAAGAAAAGGTGAAAGGCGGCATTCTTTATGCTTCTGAAGCATTAGAGCTTAGTGATGTGTTTCCAAACCCTGTACGAGAAAAAGCTGTTTTTAATTACACCTTTGTTAACCCCCATAAAGAAGCTAAAATAATCATCCATAATGTACTAGGTTCTGTAATCGGTGAGTTTGTGTTATCCCCTTACAAGTCACAATTAAGTATTCCTGTAACTTCTTATAATCCAGGAGTCTATTTCTACACCTTGTACATCGATAACGAAGGGGTTGCAACCAAAAAAATGGTTGTTCGTAATTAATTAAGGCACTGTTAAAAAAGGCTTTTAATACTCTTTTTTTATTCCCGTTTACCCTCTTTATTTATCATCCTTGTTTTTTTATTCGTTTTAAGTAGTAGTCTGCTATATTTGCAAACTTATGCAAAAATCTGCACTTTTAAGAGTTGTACTTTTCTCAGTTTTATTATATTCGGCAACGTCATGTAGCGAGTTTCGAAAGATTCAAAAAAGCGATGACTGGAAACTAAAATATGAAAAAGCGTTGGTGTATTATGAAAAAGAGGACTATTTTAGGTCAATTGCGTTATTTGAGGAGGTTTTGCCCGTAACTCGCGGTAAGCCTGAAGGCGAAAAAGCTCAATTTTACTATTCCTATGCACATTTTAAAGATAAGCAATATATTTTAAGTGCACATTATTTTAAAACTTTTTACGAAACCTATTCCAGAAGTGAATTTGCTACAGAAGCACAGTTTATGTATGCCTACTCATTATACTACGATTCCCCCATTCATTCATTAGACCAAACTAGTACACGAGACGCAATTGATGCCTTACAAGCTTATATTAATAGACATCCAGACTCTGAGTTTTTAAAAGAAGCAAATGATATAATTCAGGAATTGCAGGTAAAGCTCGAAACAAAGGCCTACGAAAATGCTAAAGAATATTATAAAATAAGCATGCTAAAGAGCGCAAAAATTGCCTTTGAGAATTTTTCAAAAGATTATCCCGACTCAAAATACAACGAAGAGTTGAAATATTTAAAAATAGAAGCTATCTTTAAGATTGCAGAAAAAAGTATTCCTTCTAAACAAAAACAAAGGTATCATGAAGTAATTGAATTTTACGAAGAATTCGTGGATCGATACCCTGATAGTTCCTTTCAAAACCAAGCAGATAAATTTTATAATTCTGCTTTAAATCAATTAGAAAAAAAATTATTATAAATATTATGTCATCACAAGCATCTTTAAAAACAAGAAACGTTCAAGAGTTTACACAAGAAACTGATAACGTGTATGAGTCTGTAACCATTATTTCTAAAAGAGCTCGTCAAATTTCGGCCACCGTAAAAGAGGAGTTAAGTTCTAAATTGGCAGAATTTGCTTCTACTGTAGATAACCTTGAAGAGATATTTGAAAACAGAGAACAAATCGAAATCTCTAGGTTTTACGAAAGAATGCCTAAGCCAACAAATTTAGCTACTGACGAATTTTTAGAAGGAGAACTTACGCATAGGTTAAAAGAAGAAACCGAAGAGTCGGAACTTTAAGAGAGAATATCATATTTTTACTATATGCTCCATGGGAAAAAAATTATTTTGGGAGTATGTGGTGGAATAGCTGCGTACAAGTCAGCTTTATTAATAAGGCTGCTTAAAAAAAATGGCGCAGAGGTGCAGGTTATTATGACCCCCTCTGCTCATTCTTTTATCACACCACTTACGCTTTCTACCTTAAGTAATAAGGCTGTTATAACCCATTTTCAAAAAGAAGAAAATGGCACTTGGAATAATCACGTAAATCTCGGTATTTGGGCAGATTTGCTGATTATTGCCCCAGCAACAGCAAACACTTTATCTAAAATGGCACACGGCCAAAGTGATAACTTTTTGGTTACTACTTATCTTTCAGCAAGATGCCCTGTTATCGTTGCTCCTGCAATGGACTTGGATATGTACCAGCACCCCACCACAAAGGCAACATTGCAAATGCTTAAAGCGCACAACGTTACAATTATTGATGCGGAAGAAGGCGAACTAGCAAGTGGGCTAGAAGGGAAAGGAAGAATGGCCGAGCCAGCAACTATTATTTCCTGTTTAATTTCACATTTTAATACGCCCTCTCAACTAGTAGGAAAAAAAATATTAATAACAGCAGGCCCTACCCACGAAGCAATTGACCCTGTTCGTTTTATTGGAAACCACTCTTCTGGCAAAATGGGGTTTGAGTTGGCTTTAGCAGCTCAAGCACAACAAGCAGAAGTAACATTGGTGCTTGGCCCTCATCATTTAAACACCAGCTCTTTTAAAGGTAAAACCATATCTGTTAACAGTTCAAATGAAATGTTTGAGGCTTGTAAGTTAATTTATCCATCAACAGACATTGCCATTTTTGCCGCTGCGGTGGCCGATTATGCGCCCAGTAGTATTGCTAAGCAAAAAATAAAAAAACAAACAGATAAAATGTCTATTGATTTAATCAAAACAATAGACATCGCCAAAACACTTGGGACACAAAAAAAAGCGGGTCAGTTTAATGTTGGATTTGCCTTGGAAACGGCCAATGAAACAGCCAATGCTAAAGCCAAGCTAGCTGACAAAAATTTTGATCTAATTATACTTAACTCTTTAAACAACAAAGGAGCAGGCTTTAAAGTAGATACCAATCAAATAACTATTATTGATAAACAAAATAAAATTCAAGATTTTGAGTTAAAGACTAAAGCACAAGTTGCCAAAGACATTCTGCATGAAATTAAAAAACGTATCTAGCCTTTTATTAATTCCATTTTTTTGTATAGCTCATTGGGGCAACACGCAAGATTTAGACTGTAATGTTGTTATTGATGCTGCCAGAATAGAAACTTCCGAAACGCGTATTTTTGAAGATATGGAATTGGCTTTTGAAAATTTCTTAAATACCCGAAAGTGGACTTCCGACCAAATAGAACCCATAGAGCGGATTAAGTGTGGAATAACAATTACGTTAAACGAAATGCCAAGTATTGGCACATTTAAGGCTACGGTACAAATTCGCTCTGCAAGGCCCATATTTAATACTTCATACGAATCAATCCTATTTAATTTTGCTGATAGGGATTGGTCTTTCGAGTACGTAGAGTCATTACCGATGAATTTTAATGAGAATGACTATACCTCCAATTTAACTTCTATGCTTGCCTATTACGCCTATATAATAGTAGGCCTCGACTACGATTCGTTTGGAAAGCTAGCAGGGTCGCCTTTTTTTACAAAAGCACTAAACACTGTAACCAATGCATCTCAGGGCGGAAGACCAGGGTGGGGCGCCTTACAAAGCACTAGAAACAGGTATGCACTTATAAACGATATTACAAACCAGCAAATGGAAGATTTGCGAATTGGTTATTATAAATATCACCGGTTGGGGCTAGATGTATTTGAAACGAACCCTGAGGAAACAAGAAAGCAAATATTAGAAGTACTTGAAAGCATTAGAGCCATTAAAAATAGGGATCCAACATCCATTTTTGTTATTAGTTTTTTCGATGCCAAATCAGAAGAGTTCGTAAATATTTTTGCAGATGCAACCATCCAAGAAAAACGAAAAGCCTATAATTTACTTATTGAACTCAACCCTATTAAAGAAGATATTTTTAAGGAAATACTGGAATAGATTTTAGATTGTTAGATATTAGCAGTCGGCTTTAACTTATTATCTGTAAACACAACCCCTTAGTAGTCTAACATCCATTATAAATGCTTATAAAGCTCCTCATACAAAACTATGCCCTTATCGAGTCTTTGGAGATGAACCCAAATAAAGGGTTAACTATAATTACGGGCGAAACAGGGGCCGGTAAATCCATTATGTTAGGTGCAGTGGGGTTACTGCTTGGCAAAAGAGCCGATACTAAATCGTTATTAAATGAAGATAAAAAATGTATAATCGAAGGAGTTTTTAATATTGAGTCCTATCATTTATCCCGCTTTTTTGAGCAGGAAGAGTTGGATTATGAAATAGAAACTACCATTCGAAGAGAAATTACATCCGCAGGAAAATCAAGGGCGTTTATTAATGATACTCCCGTAACATTAGACACATTAAAAAAATTAGGCCACTATTTAATGGATCTGCATTCGCAGCACGAAACCCTACAATTAGGCGCCTCTGCTTTTCAACTTAACCTTATAGATATATTTGCAGGCACACAAAAACTAAAAGCTAATTATAGTCGTCAATTTAATGCCTATAAGCAACTGGAAAAAGATTTTCAAGTACTTAAATTAGAGGGGGAACGTTTAAAAAAAGAAGAAGACTATAATTCATTTTTACTTCAAGAGCTAAGCGAACTTTCTTTAGAGGAGCATGAACAAGACCCGTTAGAAGAAGAACTAAAGCTATTAGAAAACGGGGAAGAGGTTAAGCATAAATTAAACGAGGTTCTATCCATTTTAGACAGCCCTGAACATGGTGCATTAGAACATCTCCAACTAGGAAAATCTTTACTTAATCAACTAACTGTTTATGGAAACCAATATAAAAGATTAAGCAAAAGTTTTGAGCAAGCCTTTATTGAATTAAAGGAACTAAGCAGAGATATATCAACGGAAGAGGATTGTGTAGTGGTGGATTTTGAACGAACAGAGCAAGTTCAACACAGGTTAAGCCGTATATTTCAACTTCAGAAAAAACACCACGTTAATTCTATTAAAGAACTCCTTTCCATTCAAACAGAATTAGAAGAAAAATCAATAGCAACAACACACCTTGAAGACACCCTACAAAAAGCCGCACTAGCTTTAAAAGAGGCCGAAAAGAAGGCCTTAATAGATGCTCGCCTATTAAGTAAACAAAGAATTTCGCAATTAGTGCCATTCAAATCAAACATTGAGGTGCTTTTAGTGGATTTGGGCATACCAGATGCGCAGGTTAGCTTGCAGTCCAACACTACTAGCCTTGGGTCGCAAGGCTTAGATGAAATCACACTATATTTTAGTGCCAATAAAGGCGTGAAACCTCAGCCTTTAAAACAAGTGGCTTCTGGGGGAGAATTTTCACGATTAATGTTTTGTATTAAATATTTACTGGCTAATAAAACGGCCTTGCCAACAATTGTATTTGATGAAATAGATACTGGAATTTCAGGTGAAATTGCACTAAAAATGGGAACAATGATGCGCAAAATGGCTCAAAGCCATCAAGTAATTGCTATTAGCCACCTCCCTCAAATTGCCGCCAAAGGCGATGCACATTATTTTGTATATAAAGATAACTCTAGCACCCGAGCCATTAGTAGTATTAAGGCACTTACAACGGAGCAAAGCATGGAAGAAATTGCTAAAATGATAGGAGGGGCTTCACCTTCTCAAAGTGCTTATGCCAATGCAAGAGAATTAATGAAATTATAATGATGCTAATTATGGCCCTCAACCCCTTAATCTAGAGCTATTAGTTCTCTTTTCTAGGTTAAATTAACCCTTTTTGAGTTACGTGTAGTACCTTTGTATTTTTAAAAATTACCCTAGCCGCAACTATTTTTAATGTAAATAATATTTACTATGTGGTTAAATAATTTAAGTATTCGAGTAAAGTTATTAATAATAGCAGCCATCCCCATTTTTGCTGCTTTTTATTACTCTACCAATAAAATAATAATTAATTATAAGCAATCTAAGGAGATGCTAAAATTAGTTCATATCTCTAAGCTGGGGGTAGAAATGGGCAATTTGATTCATGAATTGCAAAAAGAAAGAGGGCTAACCGTTGGTTATATTGGCAGCCAAGGAATAGAATTCGGCAAGAGGAGAAAAGCACAAATAGTAAAAACCAATAAAAAAATTGTAGAACTTAACCAATACATCATGGAGATGAATTTGGCTAAGCATAGTACAAACTTTAATGCTATTATTCAAGCACCATTAAACCAGTTAAAAAAAATAGAAAAGATTAGAACAGCCGCAAAAGCGTTAAATTTATCAGAAAATGAAGTAATTATATATTATACAACTATTAATAACGAATTACTTGATGGCATAAATTATAGCTCTAAGCTAAATAATAATGCAGAGTTAATAACCCATATTTTAGCATACGAAAATTTTTTGCGAGGCAAAGAAAAAGCGGGTATTGAACGAGCCTTGTTTAGCCTTGCCATTATTAAAAATTATTTTAGTAAAAAAGAGTTTATAAAATTTATTTCAAATATACAGGCAGAAAAAATTTATTTTAATGCCTTTGTACACCTACAAGAAGATGGCCAACTAACCATTTATAACGAAAAAACAAACGCTCCTATTGTACAAGTGGCTAACGATATGATAAGCATAGCAATAGAGAAGGGGACTATGGGAGACTTTGGAATAACTGCCGAAAATTGGTTTCAAGCATCTTCACTTAGGATAAATTTACTGAAAGAGGTAGAAAACAACTTAGCACAATATATAATACAACGGGCAACTGTTTTAAAAGATAAAGCCAATCAACTATTTTGGGGACATTTGTTTTTAGCAATTTTTCTATTTACCATAGTGAGTCTGATTGTGTTTATTATAGCACGTGATATTTTATTTAAAATAGCTATTTTAAATAAAAACCTTAATAAAGTAGCAACAGGCTATTTACAGTGGGAAACAACCATAAAAGGGAATGATGAACTATCCGAAGCATTACACAATACAAAAAAAACGATCGCTATTTTAAGCTCTGTTATTAAAGTAACAACAAATACAGGAACTAACATTATTGATGCCTTAAAAGAACTTCAGTTAACCGCAACCTCTTTAGCCGATGGCGCAAATACACAAGCGGCTGCTGTTGAAGAGGTATCCGCAACCATGGAGGAAATGGTTACAAACATTCAACAAAACGCTGAAAACTCGAAACAAACAAAAAGATTAGGAGAAGAGGCCTCCCATGATATTATTAAAAGTAAAGAATCGGTTGATAACACCGTAGCTTCAATGGAAACCATTACTGAAAAAATAGCTATTATTGGAGAAATTGCGAGCCAAACAAATCTTTTAGCATTAAATGCTGCAGTAGAGGCCGCTAGAGCAGGAGAACATGGCAAAGGGTTTTCGGTTGTGGCAGCAGAGGTTAGAACGCTAGCCGAAAGAAGCGAAGAAGCAGCCCGTGAGATAAACAGCATTTCTTCCGAAAGTCTTATTACGGCAAAAAACTCTGGCGATTTACTAAATTTGGCAGTACCGCATATTTTAAAAACAGCTCAACTTATTAATGAAATTAGTCTTTCTAGTGAGGAGCAATCAAGCAGTTCTAACCAGATTAACGAATCTATTCAGCAGCTAAACAGCATTGTTCAAAAAAATGCTGCTTTGGCACAAAAAATGGCTATATACACTAATAAAATACAAGAACAAGCTGCTATTTTGGATAAAGAAACAGGTTTTTTTAAATTTGATATAGCCAAATAAAATGCGGGCTATAAATATTGAACGCTAGCTACTATTTTAGAACTATATAGTTTAGTATATTTGATAGATGCCCAATAAAAACACATCTATTTTTCGCAATATAGTAGTAGCTATATTAATCTCGTTCTTAATTTTTGGAAGTTTATACGTTACGCTTGTACAGTTTTTATTAAACATTTCGAACCCAGTAGAAGGTGTTATTGCGCCCTTATTAGTTAGCATTATTATGGGTAGCATTGGTGGGTTTTATTACACCCAAAGAAAAACCAAACAACTATCATTAGAGCATGCATTGGAACAGCAAAAGATATTAAAAGAAATATCATTGCTTTCTCAAATGGATTATAACCTCATAAATCTCCTTAATAAATCGATACATCTTATTTTGGGTACTTCATTTACTAATTTTCAACCCGAAATTGGAATACTTTTAGTCAACAGCAGTAATAAACTAGTCTTAAAAAGTTATGTAAACCTTTCGCCCAATAACATAGCTCGTTTTAAAGGGGAAGAAGAAACCAAAGACCAATACCATTGCAAATTAGCACTGGCGGAAAAAAGAACACTGTTTAAGCAAATTTTAAATAATAACAACACCTCTAAATATAAAGATTATAACAAGCGTTATTATATTCCAATACTATTTAA
Organism: uncultured Roseivirgaceae bacterium; assembly: GCA_964524405.1. GTDB lineage: Bacteria > Bacteroidota > Bacteroidia > Cytophagales > Cyclobacteriaceae > JAKISE01. The sequence continues at coordinate 2,874 of CAZGDC010000007.1, read as the reverse complement.
TAATACCAGACTAGGCGTAATTGCAGTGTTTTTAGACAAAAGCCATGCCTATAATCAGCCAAAAATTGATTTTTTTGAAGCGGTGGCCAGTGTGCTGGCACTCATTATTAACAGCCATTACTCTAATAAAAAATCGAAAAAAAAAGAAGCTGTTTTAAGAGAAGTACAGAAACTTTCTGGTATAGGAATATGGACAAAAAATATTCGTACGGATAGTATTTCAGCTTCAGAGGAAGTGTTTAATATATTGGGGTATGAGCTTAATAAAGTACAGTTAAGTCAAGATTTTTTATCTGAAAGGGTGCACCCTTTAGATCGTGTTAGTTTTAATAAAGCGGTTGTAGATGCAAAAAAAGGAATTTCTACAGAATTAGAATTTAGGCATTTAAAAAAAGATGGCTCTTTAATTTATGTCATCAATAAATGGACGCCAACTGTTCGTTCTAATGGGCAGGTTGAAGAAATTTCAGGAGCATTAATAGATATTACTAAACTTAGAACTAATGAAGCCGAGCTGGTTGAAAAACAACAATTAGTAAATGGCATTTTAAGTGCCACGCCAGACCCCCTCTACTTACTAGATTTAGACACATCCGAGTTTTTGTACTGTAATATTATAATGGCAAATGTATTAAAAAACAACTCCATTTTTACCTCTAATTATAAAACTAAGGGGGTAGGGTATTTTAGAGAACTAGTACACAAAGATGACCTCGCTGCTTATGATAAAATGAATTGGACCTTGAGAAAAAGAGTAGATGTTTTTACTCTAAAATTTAGAACAAAAGCTTTTAATAATACCTATCGATGGATAGAACAAAAAGTAACGGTTTATGAACGAAAAAACAATGGGCATGTTTGTAAAGTTCTTATTGTTTCTAAAGACATTAACGAAAAAATACATGTAGAAAATAGGGTTAAAACACTAAACGTTGAATTAGCAGCTCAAAACAGGGATATAAAAAAAATTAATTCGGAGTTAGATCAGTTTGTGTATAGTGTTTCACACGATTTAAGAGCACCCTTGGCTTCTATGTTAGGCCTTGTTAATTTAAGTAAATTAGATAGCGCTAAACCCAAGGAACTCGTTGGCTATATGGATAAAATAGGTAAAAGTGTTGAAAGATTAGATGGGTTTATTAAAGACATTTTAGATTATTCTAAAAATTCCAGAACCGAGGTTGAATCAAAGCCAATAGTACTAGAACATGTTTTTATGGAAATTATTAACGCAATAAAAACCATATATAACCCTGATATAAAGCTTATATTAGAGACTGATGAGCCTGTTGTTTTTAATGGGGATATAATAAGAATTAAAATTATACTTAATAATATAATTTCTAATGTTATTAAATATGCTGATTATAATAAGCCAAGCCGTTTTTTAAAAGTTCAAATTAAAACCTCAACCAATGGTTGCAACATCGTTATTGAAGATAATGGAATAGGAATTAACCAAGACAGCCTTAGCAAAATATTTACTATGTTTTATAGAGGCACAGAAACTTCAAAAGGTTCTGGTATAGGTTTATATATTGTGCAAGAGGCAATCAATAAATTAAAAGGCACTATTAATATAGATTCAACATTAGGAAAGGGCACTGTAGTTTGTATTAATATTCCTCATACAAAGTATTAGGAATACTCAATAAATCCATAAGGATTTATTGAATCTTGGGGTTAAAGTTTTGTAAAAACCTAAACGGTTTATCTGTTGTGGCACGTGCGTAAATTTACTAATTTTGTGTCATGGATTTCCTTATCCAATCTCACATTTTATTTTCACAAAGTTTGTTTCTCAACATCAAACGTAGAGACGGGTTTCAGCAGGTTTTTTAAACGTATCCCTAAAGAATAAACATTGGTGGTAGAACTTTACCTTGAAGCGGGCATAAGAAGTGTAGAAATAGGCACACTACTTGCCGACCGTGACCCTGTTACCAGAGAAAACCGTTACCCAAGGTTAGAGCTGGTTCGGCTTGCCATTCCGCGTAGGGTTTACACCAATAGCCACATGGATTATATTGCCGCAGCCGTTTGCAATGTATTTGATCGTAGAAATAAAAACACTAGGGGTATGATGATTTTGAAAGAAGCACCAATTATGAGACACTTTACGGTGGAGTTAGAGCGGATGTAGTTGTATAAAAAACTATTTTTCGATTATCATCTGTTTTTATAAAACTTGCTTTTCGCAATAGTTGCTTTCGCTTTTAAATAGGAATTATGAAGGTTTTCTATGCAGTAAAACAAGTGTTCATCTGAAATATAGTTTAGGTAATTATTCGCCATCTAGTTAATCTTTCTAGTTTGCACGAAATTACATATATTTTTGATATGCTTAAATCTAGCTTTTAAAGTACTCCCCCATTTATAGCAGCACTCTCCTCATCACTCATCAGCCTAGAGTGTACAATAAACCTAAAACCTAAAGGTATTTCTAACGAAAAGCTAGACCCTCTACCTTCGGTAATATCTACGGTTAAAAAGGTGTGTTTCCAATATTCGTATTGATCAATATTCATATAAAAATTGACTCCTGCAATTTGCCCAAGTAATACATCACTTTCATCAAGGTACATATCGCCTTTTTCGAAAACCATAGGAGCCGAGCCATCGCAGCAACCTCCGCTTTGATGAAAAATAAGGTCTCCGTGCATCCCTTGTAATTTTTTTACAAGTTCGGTAGCTTTTTCAGTAATATCTACTCGTTTAACTTCCATATAGTAAATGTATAAAAAAAGCAAGAGCAGAGTGTACTACCCTTGCTGCTGTTATAAAATAAGGCACCTATTCACCCAAGAGTCATTCCGGCTTAAAAAAGTGCTTTTTTCGCTAAACTTTAGCTATTTTTAGTACCATAGCGGTGCT